>CAZBSL010000008.1:0-28259 GCA_964494265.1 uncultured Bacteroidales bacterium | reverse complement strand
GAACTTTTTATAAGATGGGAATAGCCTTTTCAAATCTAAAACAATACAAAGAAGCCATTGAAACTTACCAAAAAGCAGTTGAGATTAACCCTGAAAACGAAGGAACTTTTTATAAGATGGGAATAGCCTTTTCAAATCTAAAACAATACAAAGAAGCTATTGAAGCATATCAAAAAGCAGTTGAAATTAACCTTGAAAATGAAGAGGCTTATCTCGGGATCGGAATCGCATTTTTAAGCCTTGAAAAATATAAAGAAGCCACAGAGGCTTTCCAAAAAGCACTTGAGATTAATCCTATAAACGAATGGGCTTTTTATTGGATGGGAGTCACTTTTTCAAATCTAAAACAATACAAAAAATCTATAGAAGCTTTCCAAAAAGCAGTTAAGATTAACCCTAAAAACGAAGATGCTTTTCACAGAATAGGAATCGCATTTTCAAATCTAAAACAAGATAAAGAAGCAATTGAAGCTTTTCAAAAAGCAATTGAGATTAATCCGGACAATGATATGTTTTATAACAGTATAGGTTTAATTTATTTAAGAGTAAATAAAACCGAGAAAGCCTTTGAGGCTTTTCATAAAGGACTTAAAATTAATCCTGATAAAAATTATACAAAATTTAGTTTGCTTGGTGCTTATATCAGATTAAACGATCAAAACAAAAGTAAAGAAATTATAAATAATCTCGTTAGAAAAGTTGATAATGATTTATTGACAGTTTCTTTAACTGAAGATGTTTTTTATAATCTTTTCAGATTCGGTTCAGATGCTTTTATTAGATTTTATTTTGATTTTCTGTTATGTCTGATGTTTAAAGAGAAAAAAAGTAACCAACTATGGAAAGCCCTGCCTGATTCATTGTTTGACATTTTAATAAACATTGAGAATTATGATAAAGAAAGATTAGATAATATTGAGAAAATATTAATCGAATTGCTTCCCGAATATCAGGAAAGCATAATCCCATTAAAAATGTTCACTATTGGTGTGGCTTATCTAAAGCACAAAGAAAAAAACGCCCTTTTCAAACTGAGTAAGGAAGAACGTAAATTATTTAAGGAAGCAGTTCTTAATAAAATTGACAGGCCCTAATTCCTTATCAACATACATTAAGCAACCCACGACTTAAGTCGTGGGCTACTAATGAAACACGAAATCATTTAAGCGGTTTAAAGATTTTATATTTTGGGCTATAATCATTTAAAAACAGAAAAAAGGGATATTAAATTCCTGCTGAACCCATCAAGTTTAATTTCATCACTCCATTATACCAACACTCCTCTATTCCTCCAAAGCACCTGAAATAATTAAACAATCTCCATCCGTTTGCATGTGAAGTCTTGCTTTTAAAGTATATTTGCATTATTTTATTGTTTTATTTTAAAGTTATGATACTGTTTTATAAAGGTTCTGAAAATGAAATTTATGCCGTTTATCTTTCGCATGAAATTGCTGATACTGATAAGAAAAAACTTAGCTGGCTATTTAGCGAAGCTGTTTTGATTGACGCCGCTAATATAAAAGGTGTTTTCATTGGTCCCCGAAAAGAAATGATCACTCCCTGGAGTACGAATGCCGTTGAGATTACACAAAATATGGGTGTTGAAGGAATTTTGAGGATAGAATTGTTTAATAAAACTGCAAGTACTGCACCGGAATTTGACCCTATGCTTCAATCAAAATATGAAGGACTTTCACAGGATTTATTTAAAATTGATAAAATTCCCGACCCTATTATTTATATCGAAAACATAGAGGAATATAATCAACAGGAAGGGCTTGCCTTAAGTAAAGATGAGATTTCGTATTTAGAGGAAGTTCAGACAAAAATCAAACGAAAGCTTACCGATAGCGAAGTGTATGGTTTTGCACAGGTTAACTCAGAGCATTGCAGGCATAAAATCTTTAACGGAACTTTTATAATTGACGGAGAGGAGAAAAAGGAATCATTGTTTGCTTTAATAAAGAAAACCTCTAAGCTAAATCCAAACACTCTGGTTTCGGCATATAAAGATAATGTTGCCTTTATTCTCGGGCCAAAAGTTGAACAATTTGCCCCGGCAAGCCAGGATAAAGCCGATTACTTTAAAATTAAAGATATCGAAACGGTAATTTCCCTGAAAGCCGAAACTCATAATTTTCCTACCACCGTCGAACCTTTCAATGGTGCTTCAACGGGTACGGGAGGCGAAATTCGCGATAGAATGGCAGGCGGGAAAGGTAGCTTGCCTCTGGCCGGAACGGCGGTTTATATGACTTCTTATCCGAGAATTGAAGAAAACAGGAATTGGGAAATGAAAACAAGGCCCCGCAATTGGTTATACCAAACTCCGGAAGAAATTCTCATAAAAGCTTCAAACGGAGCCAGCGATTTCGGAAACAAATTCGGCCAGCCGTTAATTAACGGCAGCCTCCTGACTTTTGAGCATTTCGAAAAGGAAAAGATGTTTGCCTACGATAAAGTTATTATGCTTGCCGGAGGTGTTGGTTTTGCTAAGAAAAATGATAGCCTGAAAGATGTTCCCGAAGCCGGTGATGTAATTGTTGTTCTTGGTGGCGACAATTATCGTATTGGAATGGGTGGAGGTGCAGTTTCGTCGGTTGCAACAGGCGAATACGGCAATTCAATTGAGCTTAATGCCGTGCAACGAGCTAATCCCGAAATGCAAAAACGTGTTATGAATGCTATCAGGGCTTTGGTTGAATCCGATAAAAACTCCATAGTCTCAATTCATGATCATGGTGCCGGCGGCCATCTTAACAGCCTTTCGGAGCTTGTGGAAGAAACAGGTGGAACTATTGATATTGAAAAACTCCCGGTCGGTGACCCTACTTTATCCGATAAAGAAATCGTGGGTAACGAATCGCAGGAAAGGATGGGCTTGATCATTAAAGAGAAAGACTTTGATAATCTTAAAAAAATAGGTGACAGAGAACGTGCACCGATTTATAATGTTGGTGTAACAAGCGGCGACGATCATTTCAAATTCAAAAAAGGAGATAAATGCCCTATTGACCTCAACCTTGAATATCTTTTCGGACAACCTCCGAAAACAATCTTGAATGACATAACTATTAAAACAAATTACGAAAATCTTGAATATAATATTGAGAAAATTAATGAATATCTCGAAAATGTTTTGCAATTAGAGGCTGTTGCCTGCAAAGATTGGTTGACCAATAAAGTCGATCGGTCGGTGACAGGAAGAGTTGCTATGCAGCAATGTGCGGGTAAAGTCCAGCTACCATTGAATAATCTGGGTGTGGTTGCAATTGATTATAAAGGCGAAAAAGGTATTGCAACCGCCATAGGCCATGCTCCCGCAAATGCTTTGGTTGATCCGGCAAAGGGTTCTGTGATTTCGATTGCTGAAGCCTTAACAAATATTATTTGGGCACCGATCGAGAACGGATTAAAAGGAATTTCCTTAAGTGCAAACTGGATGTGGCCCTCGAAAAACAAGGGTGAGGATGCCAGGCTTTATAAAGCAGTTCAGGCGGTCAGCGATTTTGCCTGCAAACTTGGCATAAATATTCCAACCGGCAAAGATTCGCTTTCGATGACACAAAAATATCCGGGCGGCGATGTAGTTTATTCACCCGGAACTGTAATAATTTCGGCAGTTGGTGAAGTAAGCGATATTAAAAAAACTATTTCGCCCGTCCTGAAAAACAATAAAAACACTTCTTTGATTTATATTGATTTCTCTAACGATGATTATAAATTAGGAGGAAGCAGTTTTGCACAATCAATAAATAAATTAGGGAATTCTTCACCTACAGTTACCGATGCTGCTTATTTTGCGAAAGCGTTTAATTCAATTCAACAATTAATTTTGGAAGAGAAAATACTTTCGGGACACGATATTTCGGCAGGTGGAATGATAACAGCTTTACTTGAAATGACTTTCGCTAACAATGAAACAGGCTTGAATATTGACCTAAGTGCAATTAATGAAATCGATACTATTAAACTTCTTTTTAGTGAGAATCCGGGAATTCTAATTCAAGTTTCCGATGATGAGAATATTTCCGATTTCTTAGAAAAAAGCAAAATTAGGTTTTATAAAATTGGAAAATTAATTGATGAAAGAAAATTAAAAATTAAAAACCTAAATGATGAATTTAGTTTTGATATTGATCAATTAAGAGATAAATGGTTTAAAACATCTTATCTTCTTGATCGCAAACAATGTGGCGAAGCTTTAGCTTTGGAAAGGTTTAATAATTATAAAAATCAAGAATTAAGTTTTAAATTTAATAATGATTTCAGTGGAAAGCTATCTCAATATGGAATCGATAAAAACAGAAGAGAAAAGACCGGTATAAAAGCAGCAATAATTCGTGAAAAAGGTGTGAACGGCGACCGTGAAATGGCTTATATGATGTATTTGGCCGGATTCGATGTTAAGGATGTTCACATGACCGATCTGATTTCAGGACGTGAAAATCTCGAAGATATTAATTTAATAGTTTTTGTAGGTGGTTTTTCCAATTCCGATGTTCTTGGTTCAGCTAAAGGATGGGCCGGAGCTTTTATTTATAATCCAAAAGCCCGAAAAGTTCTTGAAAATTTTTATTCTAGAAAAGATACTTTGAGCCTCGGCGTTTGCAATGGTTGCCAATTAATGCTTGAGTTGAATCTTATAAATCCAAACCACACTAAAAGGCCGAAAATGTTGCGCAATGAATCCGGTAAATTTGAATCGGGTTTTATTAACGTAAATATTCTAAAGAATAATTCGCTTATGTTAAAAAGCCTGGCCGGTTCGAGATTAGGGATTTTTGTTGCTCACGGTGAAGGAAAATTCTCGCTTCCTTGCGACGAAAATAAATATAATATCCCAATAAAATATTCTTATGATTCTTATCCGGGCAACCCCAACGGTTCTGATTATTCGGTTGCAGCTTTATGCTCCGACGATGGCCGCCATCTTGTAATGATGCCTCACCTTGAAAGAGCGATTTTTCCGTGGAATTGGGCTCATTATCCCGAAGAAAGAAAAAATGACGAGATCACACCCTGGATTGAAGCATTTGTAAATGCACGGGAGTGGATTAAAAATTTAGTTCAATTTGGAATTTAATGTGCAATTGATTTAAAAACTATATTTAAGTTTTATATAAATCATAGAATTATCCTTGTATTGTCCAAAGCGTCCTTTTTCATCACCAACAAAAATATTAGAACCTAAAAGGATTGAAAAACTATCGTCAAAATCATAAGTAATTTTAGGCCTGACCAGTGAACCCTCGTTGTTTAATCCGATGTATGAAAACAATTCAAGGTGCATTGTTTCACGCAATAAATCATAGCGAGCTAAAAATGTCATCGTATTTTCTGTTTTTTCATTCAGGATATTCTCATCATAATCCAGAATTGTTTGTTGAATAAATTGCGAACTCAACTTAACGGATCCAATATTAAAATCCAATCCCATTAGGTAATGCAAATAATTTTTCTTAACATTTCCATCGGATTGTGCCGGATCTTCTGTAAGGAAATATTTACCATTATAATAAGCAGCTTCTCCTCGTAAAATCACACCTTTGATTTCAGAACTGAATGATCCACCTCCAATTGTCAAACGGTGATGTTGTGGTATGATATTTAAATCAAGAAGGCCGGGTTGCATCGTTGCCGGATCAAGCCCAAATTCTTTTTCAATATGTAAGGTCGGGTTATCATCCCATGTATAAGCTCCCATTAATTCAAAATCTATTGCTGAAGTTAATGCGGTATATTTTAAAAATATCTCACTATATTTAAGGTTTGGTGTTATTTTTTCCTTGGAAATATCCCAGGTGGGAGGTACCGGAAAATCAGGTTGAACATACCAAATGGAACCCGGTTTGGGCCTTTCAGTTGGGGTGAACACAGGAATCCAGATGGCTTCAAAAGTACTGTTTCCAACGTAGTAATCTATTTTTGCAGCAATCACACCTATTCTTATTTCATCAAAATCGGGTAAAAGAAATTCCGTCAAATTCAAAGGCGAAACAATATCGGTAATAAAAACCCCATCAGCTTTTCCCCAGACAACTTGTTGTTTTCCAATACGGATATCAAAATTCTTAAAATACAAATCAAGGTAAAGCTCCCTCATTCTGAAATCAAGGCTGTCGTCATTATATAAATAAATCATTGGGTTTGCATTGAAAGCAACCTTATCGCCCATCTTTTCAAAGTTCAGATTAAGCGTTTGCTGAATAATACCAAAATTACTATTATCATACAAAACACCTTCATAAGTTCTGGCAAAACCATTTATATCAACATTTTGTGCCATTGAAAATTGACTTGCAATTAAAAGCAAAATCAGTATTAATCTTTTTGTTTTCATTTTTTTTAATTTATTTAAACCTTGAAGGTTTAGTAATTTACATCCCTCTCATCATCATTCGTTCGGTAAATTTAGAATCGGAAATTCCGGTGTTTATTTTAATATCACTTAAAATCATCTTTGTTTTATGATCATTCTGCACATTCTGCATTTCCGAATTTGTTATGACCAAAAAGCCTGATATTTCTTCAAACTTTTTTATATAAAGGATTTTAAGCAACTCTTCATCTTCGTCATAAAATTCTTTTTTTAATCCGATAAAGTTGTCTTTCCTGACCCTGGTAATGGTTTTTGAGTACATATAATCTTCGTCTTTCGGAGTGCTTTCCACCACATAATAAGCAACACCGTCAATGGTTTCCTCAGGTAGAAGTTTATGAGTATCATCATCAAGTTTGCGGTCGCCCAGATCATCATAAGTAAAATCCGATCCCATGAAATAATCGCTTTTACTGTCGCTTGATATGCGTTTATTTTTTTTCAATGCCGGTAAATATATCCACTGGTCATCACTCTTACTTTCATCATTATAAGTCCAATTCATGAATGAGGTATTTTTGACATCTGCCGGCGACTGGAAAAACATGATGCTCTTTTCCATATCACCCAAATCCTTTGTGAATTGTTTGATCTTTCTTATCCTTTCCTTTCCACTTTTATGAATTAAAGTCATCGTTAAGTTAGAAGTCTGGTCATCACCTTCAGAGCGATTATATACTTTTTCTATGATTTCCCTTGCTGTCATTTCCTGAGCTACAACCTGATAACTCATTGAAATGATCATTGCAATAACTGATACTAAGATTTTTAAGTTTTTCATTTTTTATAGATTTTTTGTTAATACGTTATTTTTCTTTTTTATAAAATAGATATTTGATACTTTTAATAAAACAAGCATTATAGTTACTGTTCCAACAAAACTCGTAAACATATTAAGCGATACTAATGCTCCAAGTTCTCTGTTTGGCGGAAATACTGAAAATAGTAGAACCATAAAGCCTGCAATTACCACAATTGCATTAAAGCTGATTGCCCTGCCCGAGTGTGCCATTGTTTTTTGTGCAACAAGTAACTTATCATTTGATTTTGATGCATTATTGCGGTATTGCTCAATAAAATGTACGGCATAATCAATACCGATACCAATTGCAATACTCGAAAGTAGTGCTGTTGTAGTGTTTAACGGAATATCCAAATAGCCCATTGTTCCAAAACTTATCAATGCAGTAATGATGATTGGAACAGCTCCTATTAAGCCTATTTTGTAGTTTTTGAACATTAGAGATAAAAGAATTATTACTATTATTAATGATAATACCAAACTCATTATTTGTCCTTCTAAAATTAAGTCTGTAAATACCAATCCTTTATAACCACTTCCCGCATAGTTCATTGTAATTCCTTGTTTTTTGAAATCATCTTCGTAGGAGTCTAATACAGAAATTGCAGAATTTATAGCTTTAGAATTATCACTTTTTAGCTGAAAAGTAACATTCAGTTTAGCATAATCATAATCGACAACTTTATTCAGATTTTCAGGGTCGCCCGACATTTCGTAGAGTAATAAATACTGAGCTATCAAATCCTGATTATCAGGAATAGTGTTAAACTCTTCTTTATCAGCATTCATCACTTTGTTCATTCGCTTAGTATAATCGGTAAGAGTAAAAGAATTCCCAACAACTTCGAGGTCGTTTTCCAATTGACTTTGCATACGGTCAACTAATTTTAATACTTCCGGTTTTTTGAAAACATCTTTTTCACTTTCTGAATCTAAGATCAGGTTAAGTGTTGTGGTTCCGCCAAAATGCTCATTAATAAATTTGTCGGTAAGTACAATTTCACTGTCATTTTCAAATTTATCAAGGAAACTGGAATTGATCCATATTTTTTGCATTCCAACAATTGATAAAATTATAATAGCAGCAGTAACAAATATGGAAATACTTTTCCGTTTTAGCACTTTTGCTGCAAAATTATACGCTAAGTTAGATTCTTTGTTAGTTTCATTTTTACCGGTCTTTTTAACTTTCGGTAAGCCAAAAATCATTATGCCGGCAGGAATTAAAACCAAAGAAAATACCATAGCTAATAACACACCAATAGCTGTGAAAACACCGAAGTACTTAATTGGATAAACCTGAGATGTAAGAAGCGAAACAAACCCGGTAGCGGTTGTAATTGATGTCATAACAACAGGTTTCCACATATTTTGAATCATATCAACTGTAGCTTCTTTTTTTGTAGCATTCGGGTTTTTCCGCAGAAACAGATGTAAATGGCTATATAGATGTATTCCATCTGCAACACCAATGGCAATAAGCATTACAGGAATCATTGTTGAAACTGCATATATTGGAATGTTTACAGCAGCCATAAGCCCAAAAACCCATAAAGTGCTAAAAAAAACAACTGCCATTGTAAGCAATGTACTTTTTACACTTCTAAGCATAAAATACAAAACCAAAGTAATAACAAGCAATACAATTGGCACCATCTTTTTCATATCGGCAGGGCCAAGGAGTGCCATAGTACCTTCAACAATCGGCCTGCCCGCAACATGAATTTTAATATCTTCCGTTTCGTAAGAAGCTGCCAAACTAAGTATTTCTTCGTAAAATTCCTGAGTAAATACATCGTCCTTAATTTCAGCAATTATCACTGTTACCGTTTCATCATAAGAAACTAAACGGCCAAAAGTCATTTCGTTATTCTCTACATTTTGTTTTAGTTTGTTTAATTTTTCTTCAGATTTAGGTACACGTTTATAAAAAGCTTTTACATCCATACCATCTTCAGTACCAATAATATTATCAGCAGTATATAAAGATGTTACATCAGCCTTTTCAATTTCGTCCATTTTCTGCAATCTTTTAGTAAACTGTTTTAAGGTATCTAAAGTTGCAGTATTAAAAACCCCTTTCTTATTTTCAATAGCTACTATTATTCCGTCATTAATTCCAAACCATTCTTCTGCCTGATCGCTGTAAACAAATGCAGGATGATTTTCTGGCATGTATTTATCAAGATCAGTTTCCATTTTTGAATTTTGTTTCATTTGCACGAAAAGCAGGACACTTATTATTATAGTTACCGCAACAATAATCCAGGGTGCTTTTAAAAGTTTATTTAATAATTTTTCCATCTTTATTTATGTTAATTAATATTCACTAACTTTGGTTTGCTAAAAAAACTCACTTTAATAAGTAAGTACCTTATATTTAAACATTGCTTATTTATTTTACGATTAATAATTTTAATGATTCAAAAAGCTTTTTTCCTTCTTTGGGTAAGTTATAAGAATATGCTGAGAACTGCCATTTCTTTACAAAAAGCCGCAAGGTTCCCATTATTATTGTAGAAAGATGTTTTGCCTCAATATCAGTCCGTAGTTCACCGTTTTTTTGTCCATTGATTATAATTTTTTTCAGGATTTTATCATTTTTATCAATAATCTCGGAAATTTTTTCAATAAGCATTGGCTCATTTCTGAAAATTTCTTCAGAAAAAATTACCGAAACCAGTGATGGGGTAGCCGAAAAAGACGTAAAATGGTTTATAAACAGGTGTTCAATTTTGTCAATAACTTTACTATAATTGTTTACTTCTTTAGTAAATATCTGTTCAGTATTACTTATAAAAAAGTCAAGTATGGCAATTAGAATATGTATTTTATTATCGTAATGCCTGTAAATTGCCGGCTCTGTAATACCGATTTTCTTTGCTATATTTTTCATAGTCAATCCCTGTATTCCTTTTTTGGTAATTAGCTCTAAGGCAGCTTCAATTATTTCCTTTTGTCTTTCTGTTTGCATTTCTTTCAAAGTAATTTTATTAATTAATTTTCGGCAAAGTTAGTTAATGTTTACTAACATCCAAATAAATTTGTATTTTTTTTTAATAAGGAGATTTATTTGTTTGAAAAAAAAATTTTAGGTTAAATTTAATATAACAATTTTTCAATCCTAAAAAGAAGAAAAGTCCATCAAAAACATAAATTCAAAGCCGAACGAATTATTATCATGTTTGTAAATTGTTCGAAAACCTAAGTCAAAAGGAACTATAATTCTTAGGAAATGACAATCGAAAGTAGTTTCAACACCTGTTGAGCGATAAATGGATTTATCATCTTTCAACTTACTGTCGGCATAATCGTAGAAAAGATTAAGTTTAATTCTTTTTAAAAAAAGTAATGACGAAATACTTAAATCCGGGCAAATAATCGGGAATTTATAATTAAATGATATTGAAAATAACTCATCGCTTGAAAGGCCTGAAAAACCTCTCGGGTAATCAACAATGTCTGAAAACCTATAATGTTCGTTTTTCTTTTTTTGAACCCCTCCATAAACCTTAAATCCCTGATGGCTGAGAATTCCCGGAAAATATAAAACTGTTTCCACGGCTTTTATTGATCCGAGGTCATTATCCCCGAAAGGGGTATCTCGATAATTAAAACTAATTGATTGTCCCCATTTTGGATAAATATCACGGTGTGAACTTTTAAGAATATTATTAATTGATAATTTATAATCAAGAGTTTGAATGCTTCCTTTAATGAAATTTTCGGGAGTGGAATTATTATGCGAGACATTTTTAAAAGTCGTACCGATTTGGGGAGTTATATATCTGATATATTTATTGCTTGTAAAATTTAAAGGAAGCTTGGTTTCAAATTCAAGATTTGTTTCCAACCATGAAAAATCATAAGAATTATCCATATCATCAAAATACTTTCCTTTTCTTTTTCCATGGTCAAAAGTCAAATCAAAAATCGGATAAAAGCCTTTGTAAGTATAATTTATAAAATATTTTCCGCTTCTTTCATTCAAATTATAATCGTATCCTATAGTAGCAATTGAAGTTCCGAGTTTGTTTTGCGACATAAGCGAAAAACCCGGATTGACCTCCGTATTATTTACATCAATAAAAAGTGGAGCCCAACTGTGAAAATTAAAAAGATGTTTCCACTTACTATATTTTTTCGTTTTAAAATTTTTATTTGGAATATCTGATTTTTTGATTATGCCATCCTCTTGTTTGGCAATGCTTTCATATAGTTTTATTGAATGATCAACAATTTGATCAAGGTTTTTCTTATACGTATTTTTTAAATCGGTTTTAACAATTTCAAATCCGTTTTCGGTATAATTTGAATAAATAACTTCATTTTTATTTTTTGAAAGACATGGATCGGCAACACCAAAACGGGCGGAAGTCAGTTGCGAAATTTTCTTTGTTTCGGTATTTAAAACATAAATATTATCAATCCCCGAATAAGCTCCGACAAAGTAAATATATTTGCCCGACATAATTGGTTTTGATATTTCAATGAATGAAAAATCATTTAAATACTCAATTTCATTTGTCGTTGAATTTATCGAAACAAGACATTTTCCGGTTTCAGAAAGCAGAACACAAACTATGGTTTTATTATCATCGGACCAGCTTGGAGTGATAAAAAAATAATTTTCGGGAGTGGAAATAGCGTTAATAATTTCACCTGTTTTTGAGTTAAGTATATCAAGAAAATAATTGTTATCGGGAGTAATTCTTACGGCTGCAATTTTTTTTGAATCCGGTGAAATTACGGGAGCAAAATATCTTGTATGCGATGTTAATTTCTTAACTTTTTTTGTTTTCAGGTCAAAAGTTTTAATGATTGCATAGCTGCGGTTTTGCCATCTTAAATCGTATTGCTTTTCAGCCCAAACCAATAAATTTTCGTTTCCCGAAAGTGTTTCGGTGAAAATAAATCCCGGAGTATAAATTATTTCTTCATTTCCGGGTTTATCGATTTCCACAAAACGAACAATGTCGTCAAGCCCTGATTTTTCGGCAATTATTATTGAATCGTTAATAAAAACCGGATTTGTATAATTCGTGTAGAACTTTGTTTTTTCTTTTTTTAAAACTTTATAATTAGAAAAATTAATTTGTTCATCTTGTTTCGACCAAAGGCTATCTAATTCGCTAATAGTTTTTTTATAAAATTGAATTTTATTTAATCCGCTTGAAGTTTTTATTGAATTGGAAAAGGGTGTTATTTGAAAAGGTTTTTTTCCGACATTATCAAAAGCATTTTTCCAAATTTCGCTTCCATATTCTTTACGAGCTTGGGCAGTAAGAAAATAACCGAGATGATATCTGTCAGGCATATAATTTTTATAAGAACCAAAAACAGCTTTATCGTAGTTCAAATTAATTTTAGCAAGTGTTTGAGCTCTGAGTTTCATCTCAAATGAGGGCAGTCTTCCTCTTCCTGAATTGCTTAAAGCCGTTTCGGTGCAAACAGCATCACCTTCGACAAGCCAAAAAGGAATGAACAAACCCAGAATTGCCCCGGTAGCTTGTTCACCAAATACATAAGTTAACACTTTTGTCATTCCCTGATTTAGTTTATCAATTTGCACAACATGCCGATATTCGTGGACTGCAAGTTGTTGCAACCAATTTTCTGCATAAGTATCTTGAGGCGGACAGGTGAATATTTCCATGCGTTTCGGAGCCCAAAGAACCATAGCATTTGAAGATACAGTTTGATTATGTAAAATTACCGAGATTTTTTTTGGCTTATGATCAAGTGTTTTTATGTCGAATTTATAAACATAGTCGAGAGTGTTAGCAAAATATTGGGCTTCTTTTTCAAAATCTTCAGGATATATGATTTGGAAATTTTCAGTATTTATTTGCTTCCAGTTTATCGAAGCAGGATCCTGACCCGAAACAAAATATTGAGCGGGGCAATTTATTGCAATAAACAAAGCCGGTAAAAAAAACAAGACTGAAGAAAATCGAAAATTCATGGGGGTAAAATACAAAAAAAGATTTCGATATAGTATCTTGAATGGAAAAAAAATCGCCACAGATTCTCAGATTAGATAATTGGTGTTTCTGCTAATTTTTTGGAACACAGGCAAATGATTGAAAGCTAAAAAGCGAGAAAAGAACTACACAAAACAAAACAATCTGATAATCTTCGTACTATAATTTCCTTTTCCTAAAAATGAACTCATTTAGAGCAATAAAAAAGAGGAATTGCATCATGCAATTCCTCTTCAATAACTTTAGGCACTTTTAACTTTAGCTCACTTTAAGTAAAGTGTTGCCTTATTTATAAGCTTTTTTACGAGTAGAGTAATTTATTTTAAATGCCCCCACTTTTCTAAGTTCCTGTTTAACGTCGGTAACCACACCCATTTTAGTTATGTAGTCAACTTTTAATGATGTTGTAAGAAGTTTTCTTTCGTTTTCATCCCTTGATTCTCTTTCACTAAAGATAAACTCCGGGATGTCACTAACCGCAGCAAACTGATCGTTTAATTGAATACGTGATTCGTTACCGTAAGTTTTTATGTTTCGCGGTTCACCGATATAAATATAACTTACAAGCGATTTTTTCTCAAGTTTTTGAATTTCACTTGCCTGTGGAAGTCGTGTTTTTACAATAGTAGTGTTTTCCCGCATAACTGTTGTTACCATAAAAAAGAATAGCAACATAAAAATAATATCGGGTAAGGATGAAGTACTAATTGCGGGTAAACCCCCGTCTTTTTTCTTTTTAAACCTTGACATATTAATTTCTCCCTCCTATATTTTCAGGTTCGGCTTCTGATATTCGCATAGGAACAGCCTCATCTATAGCTTTTATTTGCTCTTCCTTAATCAGCTTATCATATTTCCTACCAAATTTATCCATTGATAATTCATCTTTTAGTTCTTTAAAAGCCCTGGCGAGTTCATTTTGAACCTGTATATACATTTTATAGGAAGTTCCTCTGTCATTTTTAAGAGATACAATTCCCTTCGAGGTTGGAACATTGCCTAATAATTTAATGTTTTTCACAGTAATGCCAGGGTAAGATTCATTGTCAAGATGTATGCTCATAAAATCTTTCACTTCATCCTTAAGCGTGTAAAGACTACCTTCTTTATTATTTACGAGTAATCTGTCACGGTTGTTAACAAGAATTTTCATGATATTTCTTTCCTTAATATCAGGGGGTTTCTGGTTTGGGTCAACCGGTGGTGGCAGCTTTCTTATCAAACCTGTATCTACGTCCATCGTAGTTGTTACAAGGAAAAATACAAGCAGAAGGAAGGCAATGTCAGCCATTGATCCGGCATTAACCTCTGGTAGCTTTCTTGCCATTTTAATTTTTATTTAAATGCGTTAATAATTCCAAAAACAACTATTGATAATACAGCCAGTCCGGCAAAAATGTAAGTTGTTATAATACAACTACCGATAAATCGTGAAATGCCTTGGGATATATCCAATTTTTCATAAATAGTGCCATCGATAGAACCACTTGCAAACAAGTATGATATACCATATATAATCGCAAATATCAAAAGAACGCCGAGAACCTGAAGAGCAGATTTTGGGTTTTTGATAAAATGTACAATTGGGAAGACTATAATTAATAGTATTGCAATGCCCATCAAAATATATGACCAATAAGCAACAGTATCTGTCATATCTTCTCCTGTGGCATAAAAGATCACGAACAGAACTGTTGATACAGCCAGAAGAGCATACAATACAAACTGTAATATTTTATTTACTTTATCATTCATGATAATTATTTTTTAGCTAATTTATTTCTGGTTAAAATATCAATGAAAGAAATTGTGCTGTCTTCCATGTCATTAACTATTGAGTCAACTTTTGCTATAAGGTAATTGTAGAAAATTTGAAGAATAATAGCAACGATCAAACCAAATACAGTAGTTAAAAGAGCAACTTTAATACCGCTGGCAACAATAGTAGCTGAGATATCTCCGGCAGCTTCAATATTAGCAAAAGCACCAATCATACCAATTACAGTTCCCATGAAACCAAGCATAGGGGCAATTGAAATAAATAATGAAATCCACGATAATCCTTTTTCCAATCGGCCCATTAAAACACTTCCATAAGAAACAATTGATTTTTCAACTATTTCAATACCTTCATTATATCTTTCTAAACCTTGAAAGAAAATACTGGCAATCGGGCCTCTGGTATTTTTGCAAATTTCTTTTGCTGAATCAATACCACCGCTCTCGAGAGCTGATTCAACTTTGTTTAAAAGTTTTTGATTATTGGTTGTTGAAAGATTTAGATAAATGATTCTTTCGATACACATAGCCAAACCAAGAACCAATGTCAATAATACAATTCCCATAAATTCCCAGCCGCCTGCTATGAAGTTTTCTTTCAAAACTTGTTGGAAAGATTGTTTTTCGGCTGCTTCTGGATCAGCTATTGCTTCGACAATCATTTCCTCTCCGGGATTCAAAGTAGAAGCAGTATCAGATTCTGCCATCGTAGTGTCAGTTGTAATTTCTGTTTCTGTTGCTGTTTGGTCCTGTGCAGCAACATAATTTGAAACACCAAAAGTTAGCATTCCTGCTATCGTTAAAAAAGCAATTATTTTTTTCATTTTACTATTTATTGATTTTTAATAATTTCTTAACTTATTTTCTATTTATTTATTGTTCATTTACTTTTTTTGCGGAGAGGAAGGGATTCGAACCCCCGATTCCGATTCACACAGAATACACACTTTCCAGGCGTGCGCCTTCAACCACTCGGCCACCTCTCCTGTTTAAGAATAGCGAACCCTATCTCTCAATATCTGGCAGCTAAAATACTAAAAATTTTTTTTTCTAATAAAATTTTTAGTTTAATTTTTTTATTAAACATAATATATTGATAATTAATTTTATAAGATTCGTTTTTGCTTTATTTTTTGCTCATATTATATGATTATAAATCAAATTTACTCAGTAATTTCACCTCTAATTGAAGTTTGAAGGTAATTTCGAAGTTTTTGTTCCGAAAATTTACTTCCCAATAACAACATTGTTTTTACGCATGCCGATTCGAAAGTAATATCGTGGCCGCTTAAAATTCCGATTTTATTTAAATCTAAGCTTGTTTGATATTTTCCCAATTCAACCGAGCCCCCTTTACATTGAGTTACATTTAATATAATTATTCCTTTTTTAATGGCTTCACTTAAAGCGTTAATAAACCACTGATCGGTAGGGGCATTCCCCGATCCATATGTTTCAAGAATAACTGCCTTAAGCCCTTTGATGCTCAAGACCGAGTTTAAAACGTTTTCTTGTATTCCAGGAAATAATTTCAGAATAGCAATATTTGTGTCAAAGTTTTTATGCACTTTTAATTTTTTAAAATTCAGCTTTCTAATCGCATTTTTATTATATTTAATATAAACTCCCGCTTCGGCTAAAACAGGATAATTTAACGAACTGAAAGCTTTGAAATTCTCAGCATTATACTTATGAGTACGATTTGCTCTGTAAAGTTGATTTTCAAAATATATACAAACTTCTGGAACTATAGGAAGTCCGTTTTCGCATGATGCTGCTATTTCGATTGATGTTATAAAATTTTCTTTACCATCGGTACGATTAATCCCTATCGGCAATTGTGATCCGGTGAAAATAACAGGCTTATTTAAATTTTCTAACATGAAACTCAAGGCCGAAGCAGTAAATGACATTGTGTCGGAGCCATGCAAAACCACAAAACCATCGTAGTTTTCATAGTTATCTTCAATAGTTGAAGCAAGTTTAACCCATAAGTCCGGTTTCATATTTGAAGAATCTATCGGTGGGTCAAATGAATACGAATCAATATCGTAATCAAAATTATTGATTTCAGGAATATGATTTGATATTAATTCAAAATTATAAGGGAGCAACATTCCTGATTCAGGGTCGTTTATCATTCCGATAGTTCCTCCGGTATAAAGAACCAAAATAGAAATTTTAGATTCCATGATATTGTTAATTATATTTTTAATTTAAATAATTCTAAAGCCGTATTAGTTGTTTCGTTAGCAACTTCTTCAATTGCAATATTTTTTATGGCGGCAATTTTTTCGGCAATTATAATTGTATAGGCACTTTCGTTTCGTTTTCCGCGAAAAGGTAAAGGTGCCAAAAACGGCGAATCGGTTTCGAGGATAATATCTTTTAAATCAATTTCTTTAACAACTTTATCGAGGCCTGAGTTTTTAAAAGTAACAACTCCCCCGATTCCTAATTTGAATCCTAATTCGGCTATGACTTTTTTTGCCTGATCCACCGAACCCGAGAAACAATGAAATACACCTCTCATTTCGGGGAATTTTAATTCGGATAAAACTGTAAAAACTTCATCAAATGAATTCCGTGAGTGAATAACGATAGGAAGATTGCATTCTTTGGCAAGATGGATCTGGAATCTCATTGCCTCAAGTTGCTCTTTATAAAAAGTTTTATCCCAGTAAAGGTCAATTCCAATTTCTCCGATTGCATAGAAATTGCTTTTTGCTGAATAGTTTTCAACAATTTTTAGTTCATTCTCGAAATTTGATTTAACTGAAGTAGGATGCAGGCCTATCATCGGAAAGCAATTATCAGGAAAAGTTTGGCATAGTTTAAGCATTTTTTCAATCGAAGTGCTGTCAATATTTGGAAGAAGCATATATTTTACACCTTTGTTGATAGCTTTTTCTACAACCTGATTTAAATCGTCGGAGAATTCATTAAGATATAAATGCGTGTGAGTATCAATAAATATCATGCTGCAAAATTAGAATACATTACGAGAAAAGGGAAAGAAAAAACGGATTAAATTTTTCTATAAAACCGGAAACGATTGCTGAGATTTCTATTACATTGATTTATTAACAACAGGGGTTGCATATAAACTAAGTAACATCTGTTCAACAACTTTTTTATCATTAATAATATCACTTAATTGTTTTGAGATGTATGTTTTAAATGCTTCTTTTTCATCTGTTGAGTAATAATTAGTGTATTTATTATCTTTATTTAATAAATCGTAAGCAATGTAATTTGTTTTCCATAATTTATAATTTCCGGAAATTTGCCTGTCAATAATCTCCCTTAATTTAGCAAATTTATTATTATTTGTACTATCTTCAATCTCATTCAAAACATCATAAACAGGTTCTCCAATTGACAAATGTATTCTGCCTTTTTGCTGAGTAATACCTTTAATTACACTATGCAAATCTTCATCTGGTGATTTTTTGTACTCTGAATTTTTTGAAGCAAGCAATTCTTTAACCTTCATTACATCGCAGGGCTCATACTCATAAGAAATTGAAACAGGGACAACATTCAATTCGGCAAAGTTTTCGGAAAATGTTTTTGAGCCACTCATATTAAGCATTTTCAGCAAACCGGGTTCTGTTTTATCATTACCATCTTTGGCTCGTCCATTACGTTGGGCAATCCAGATTGAAGTATTTCTTTGGATTATTGAATGACGAATATAAGCAGATAATTGTTTTGAATTATTGAGCATTTCCCTTTTTGTGCCGCCACGAATAACCATAAATGTTCTGTTTACTCTGAAAGCATTAATTATCAGTTCAGACATCAATAAATTGCTGCCGAAAGATATCTCAGGAATATTATGATTATTCTCAAACAAAAGTAATTGTAAAACAGCCGAATCAAGGGTTATTTCGCGATGATTTGCAATAAAGAGATAAGCCTTATTTGGATCAATATTTTCAAAACCACTAAAAGTTAGTCCGTCAGAGGTTTGTTTTAAGGCAGACTGTATAACTTTAATTATAAACTTTTTTTGATATTCTCTGGCGGATGTAAATTTATTGATCTCGGTAATTATTTCATCGTTCGGCCTGTCGGGAAAAAAATAGTTAAGGACATTGTGGAATACAGGCTCTGAAGTTATTCTTCTTATAATAGGATTAAATTCTTCGTCATTACAAGACCTTATATTTTCAAAATCAAAAGATGTGTCCATAAATTGTAAAATGATTGATTCTTATAAAAATTAAACTGATTTTACATTCTTATTGCTTTATTAAAAGTGTTTTTCACAAATTGCTTTTTATTTTTGTCAAATATTTTCAAGCATAAATGCATATTTACATTAATAAATTTGTTGCAAACATAATATTTATTACGAAAATAAATTACGCATATTGTGTTATCAATTTTGAAAAAGCGCATAAGCATAAAATTAATTGAATATTGAGGTTTCAACAAACATAGGCCTTGTCCTGAAAAAAAACCCAAAAACATTCAAATATATCGGAAACATCTATTTTCGTTAACAATTAATATCATTTATTTTAAGAAAACGTATCTAATAAAAATTTCAACAATTTAAATCTATCCCAAAGCATAATGAGTATGATTTCTCTCTATGATTATTATTTTATTTAACCCAACAATGAAATTTGTTCTAAATTTTTCAGATCAATAATTTCAATTGTTTTTCCAAAAATGTTTATTATTTTGTCTTTACGAAATTCTGAAAATGTACGGATTACGTTTTCCGTACTCATATTTATATATTCACCAATTTCTTTTCTTGAAACCGGTAAATCAAAAACAAGATTATTATAAATATCCTTGGCAAAGTATAGTAAGATGAAAGCAACCCGACCGTTTAAATTCCTTTGCTTAAGTTCAAGCGATTGCAAAATTATTCGGTCAGTATTTTTGCTCATTTTTTGAATTAGGTCTAAAGCAAATTTTCCATTTTCCAAAATGATTTTTCTAATTTCGCTAAGCTTTATATTACAAGTAACCGAATCCTCAATTGCTGAAACTGAGTAGTTATAATGAGTTTCCGAAAAAACACTAAACAAGCTTATAAAATCGAATAGCTTGGTGATGTTAATTATTTGATCCTTTTTGGTTGATAGATTACGATGTAATTTAACGATACCGCTTTTTAAGTAAATAAAATTAGTAATTTCATCTCCTTCTTTTAATATTATTTCTCCCTTTTTATAAGGAATTTCAATTTTGTTTCTACAAATTCTTTCAATTGCCGAAGCTTCAATATTTGAAAAAAACAAGGATTTCAATTCACAACCTTCACAATTACATTTTTCAACTGCTTCTTCCATTCTCTGTCAATCTTTTATAAATAAATCACCAAAAAGGCAATACACAAATATACATATTATTTGTTCAGAACTTAATTTCTTAATAAAAAACATTTTAAAATTATTTAAGAATCATAATTTGTTTTTCAAAAAATCAAAGGAGTATGACAAATATCATATTGTTAACTTTTGATTTTATGATAATTGTCATATTACAAACATGTGTTTATATACATTTATAGATTTATTTTGCAGCAGAAAAAATATAAAATGTAATGTTAAAAAACAAGATTTAGAAAAAACTTAAACAATGAAACGATTATTAATAATTGGAGGTGGAACTGCCGGAACAATGATGGCAAACAAGCTAAGAAAAGCTTTAGATAAAGACGATTGGGAAATGACTATTGTTGATAAACATAAAACGCATTATTATCAACCCGGATTTTTATTTATTCCTTTCGGAATTTACACAAAAGATGATGTTCAAAAACCCAAAAGTGATTTTTTCCCTGCCGGAGTAAAAGTTATTTATTCGGACGTTGACAAAATTGATGGCGAAAACAACAAAGTTCTTCTTCAGGGTGGGCAGATTTTAAATTATGATTTTTTGATAATTGCAAGTGGGGCAAAAACCAACATTGATGAAACCCCGGGACTGAATGATAAATTGTGGAAAAAAAGCATTTTCGATTTTTATACTATTGAAGGAGCTGTTGCTTTAAGTAATTTCTTTAAAACATGGGAAGGGGGAAAATTGGTGATGGCAATTTCCGAAATTCCATTTAAATGTCCGGTGGCTCCAATAGAATTTATTTGTTTGGCTGATGCGTATTTTACTAAAAAAGGAATTCGTGATAAAGTTGAGCTTAGCCTCGTTACTCCGATGTCGGGAGCTTTTACAAAACCTATTGCAACCAAAATGTTAAGCGAACTGCTTTCTGAAAAGAACATAAAAGTGATTCCTGATTTTTATATTGAACGTATTGATAATGAAAACAAAACACTCGTTTCTTATGACGAAATGGAAGTACCTTTCGATGTCCTGACAATTGTTCCTGTAAACACCGGCGATGAAATGATTGCCCGAAGCGGCTTGGGCGATGATATGAATTTCATCCCAACAAATAAGCACACCTTGCAATCGGAAAAATTTGAAAACATTTTTGTAATTGGCGATGCCGCCGACATTCCGACTTCAAAAGCCGGCTCGGTTGCACATTTTGCAGCTGATGTTTTATACGAAAATTTATTAAATGCTATCGAGGGGAGGCCGTTAACAGCAAAGTTCGACGGACATGCAAACTGCTATATCGAAACCGGTTTCGGAAAAGGTGCATTAATTGATTTTAATTATGATACCGAACCTTTGCCCGGAACATATCCTTTGCCCGGAATCGGGCCTTTTGGTTTGTTGAAAAACACTAAGATTAATCATTACGGAAAAATACTCTTTCGCTGGATTTATTGGCATATTCTTTTGAAAGGAAAGGAATTGCCTATTGAAGCCGAAATGACTATGGCCGGAAAGAAAAAAGAATATTTACAATAAAACAAAGTCAAAATGGACGAAAAAAATATTCAAACTCAAATAAACGAATTAAATAGCAAAGTTGATTTAATTTTAGATTATGTTAATCAACAACGACTTAAATCGGGAGCCGTTGATGATTTAATTTCTGATGTATCAATCATCGGAAAAGATGTATATGATAGCGTAGTTCTTGAACTCGACAACCAGTCAGTGGAAATCGACCCTGAAGAACTTCAAATGTTAGGCATAAAGCTTATTAAAAACATCAAAAATTTTAACACTTTATTAGATCTACTGGAAAGTATTACTGATTTTGCAAAAGATGCTTCACCTATCGTAAATGAAATTATAATTGATTTTACTAAGAAAATAAATGTTTTAGAACAAAAAGGATACTTTGAATTTTTTGTTGAAATAAGTAAAGTTTTAGATAATATTATTACAAAACTTTCACCCGAAGACATAAAACAACTTGCTGATAATGTTGGTATAATTTTAGAGATCGTTAAAAACTTTTCTCAACCCGAAATTCTAAATTTGCTAAACAAATCATTATTAACTTTCAATAATGTAGCTAAAGAAGACATCCCAAAATACTCGATGTGGAAGTTGTTTAAAGAAATGAGAAGTTCGGAAATGAAGCAAACTTTAGGTTTTGCACTTACATTTATTAAGAAATTTTCAAATGCAGAGAATAAACAAAACAAACAATAATCATTAAATAAATTAAAGTTATGGAAGAAAAAACAATAGCTAATCAAAAAGTAAAATTAACCGAAGAAGGTTACTTAGTTAACCCTGCGGAATGGAATAAAGAAATTGCAATCGAAATTGCAAAAGAAGAAGGAATTGAACTGAGTGATCTACATTTCGAAGTCCTTGAATTTTTAAGAAAAACTCACGAATCCGGAAATACACTTACTATTAGAAAAGTAGGAAAATCAGGAATAGTTGATATTAAAGGATTATATAAATTATTCCCGGGCGGGCCACTTAAATTTTCGTCAAAAATTGCCGGAATTCCTAAACCAAGCAGTTGTGTGTAAATAATTTAAATCAAAATAAAATGAGTACAAACAAAAACGAAAAACCATTAAAAAAAGTGTGCTTAATATGTGCAAAAGGTAGCATAGAAGATGTTTATGCCACACTTGTCATGGGTAACGGGGCTGTTATGGAGGGCATAGAAACCAAAATGTTTTTTACATTTTTTGGCCTTGATGCAATTACTAAAAAACAAATGAACAAACTTCATACAAGTACGGTAGGTAATCCGGCTATGAGAATGCCCGGAGGTTTACCTTTTCCAAGCTTACTTGGTATGTTGCCGGGAGTTGAAGCCGGTGTTTCAGCTATGATGAAAAAACAAATGGAACAATTGGACATGCCTTCGGTTGATGAATTTCTCGAAATGATCACGGCTGGTGGAGGTGAAATATATGCCTGCAAACTTGCTATGGATATGTTTAAATTAGAAAAAGAAGACCTTCACGACGAAGTTAAGGCAGTGCTCACTATTGGTGAATTTTATGAAATGTCCGGTGGTGATGGAACACAGATTATTTTCACATAAATTTCCTTATAATGAAATCATATATTATTAAAATACTGCTTGTATTATTCATTTATAATTTTTCGGGAAGCATATTTGCTGAGGACGAAATACCTGCTTTTTATAAAATTGCCAGTTTGGAAATGAATATTTCCGATGCTGAAAAAATAGTTAATAATTCGTTAATGAATGGTGGTTTTGAAATTTTGGGAGAATATCATCCCGAAAATAATTCCAAGCTGTTTGTCATTGCCTATACAAGGAGCGATCTACAAACGATTTGTTTAAAAAAAGATGACAGGGGAATTCTGGCTAGTATTCTAAAAATCGGTTTTGTCGAGAAAGACGGAAAAGTTGAAGTTTCAATGATCAATCCTATGTATATTTTTTATGCATATCTTGGTGATTATGCTGATAAATACAAACAAGAATTACAAAAAATAGATTCCGATATTAAAACTTCACTTAGTGATTTAGGTAATAGTTTCACAGCTTTCGGGGGAAGTGAAAAAGCAAATGATTTGAAAAAGTATAGATTCATGGCTTTTATGCCTCGTTTTTCAGACCCGGTTGAATTAAACGAATTTTCATCATTTAACGAGGGCTTGACAATAATTAATAAAAACCTTGAAGCTAAAAAAGGGAATACAACAAAAGTTTATGAACTGGTATTTCCCGACAAGAAAATTGCTGTTTTCGGTGTCGGATTATTGGATAGCGAAGAAGGTGAGGCACATTTTTTACCCATCATAGGTGAAGAAAACATTGCAGCCATGCCTTACGAAATAATACTTCAAGGCAAGGAAGCAAGTATGTTGCATGGAAAATACAGATTTGCTTTGCACTGGCCGGAACTATCAATGGGTAAATTCATGAAAATTATGAGCACACCCGGCGATGTAAAAACTTTTATGGAAGAACTTACTAAATAAATATTTTAAAAAAAATTAACACTTAAAATTTTGATTATGAAAAAAAAATTAACTTATTCTATATCACTAACATTTTTGTTTTTGATAATTTTCCAATTTGCAGGTGCAACCGACGGTTATTTCAGTAATGGCCAGGGCACAAAAAACAAAGGATTTGCAGGGGCCGGAATTGCTTACTTGCATTCACCTTTCTCGGCTGCCATCAATCCGGCAGGACTGGGATTTCTCAATAAAAAAATGAGCTTTGAAATTAGTGTCGGCTTGTTCAATCCAAACCGGAAATATACAATTGTTGGTGCTCCAACGCCACCCGATCAATGGGGGTATATGGGTCCAAACGGCTTTGTACAAGATCCAAGATTTATGGCATTCGGTTTAACTGAAGGCACAGTCGAGAGCGGAAGTAAAGTGTTTATTATTCCTGCTATAGCTTTTGCGTATCAACTTGATGAGAAAAATACAATCGGCTTGAATTTTTTCGGAAATGGTGGCATGAATACCGATTATGATGCTAAAACATATTATAGCGCTATCATTGAATCATTTGGAAACCCTATGCCTGATGGAAGGCCTAACCCGATGGCAAATGTAAGTAAACCAACCGGTGTAAATCTTGCCCAGATGTTTTTATCAATAACCTATGCACGCAAATTTGGAGAAAACCATAGTGTAGGTATTTCACCTGTGTTTGCATATCAAACTTTCGAAGCAAAAGGACTTGAAGCATTTCGCGATATGGGAATGGCCGGAAACGCCATTTTGACTCAAATGATGGGATGGCCCAATCGTTCTGATTATGTTACCAATAATGGAAAAAGCAGCTCAACAGGTTTTGGTTTCCGAATAGGGTATCAGGGCGAATTGTTTGATGGTTTCAGGCTTGGTGCTACATTCCAACCACAAATCAAAATGAGTAAATTTGATAAATACAAAGGACTGTTTGCTGAAGAAGGCGGTTTCGATATACCGGCAAACTGGACGGCAGGAATTTCTTATGATGTGACACCCGATCTAACTGTTTTGTTTGATGTTAAACAAATTATGTATAGTAAAGTTAAATCAGTTAGTAATCCTATGATCGCTTCAGAAATGATGCCGATGATACCGAATTTGAATTCTACTTCACCACAGGATGCTTTTATACCTAATCCTGATTTTATACCACTCGGAGACGACGATGCTGCCGGTTTTGGTTGGGAAGATATGATGATTTTAAAATTAGCTGCCGAATTCCGTCAAGTAGAGAATTGGGAGTTTCGGCTTGGATATTCTTATGGCAAACAACCAATTCCCGAATCGGAAGTAATGTTTAATATTCTTGCTCCGGCCGTTAACGAAAATCATGTTTCTCTTGGTTTGACCCGAATATTGGGTGAACATCAATTGAGTTTTGCGATAACACATGCTTTGTCGAACACAGTTACCGGAACAAATCCTTTTGATCCGGCACAACAAATTGAATTAAATATGAACCAATGGGAATTTGACATTGGTTTCACATTTTAGTTAATACATTTTTTCATGCATTTTTTCATGGCTGCACTGATCTTTTGATCGTGCAGCTTTTTTTATTTTATTTCAATATCGTATTTCTTTAATTAGGTTTTATTTCTAAAAATGGGGGCTTAGACCCTAATCCCTACAATTTTAGTGGGTAATGTATGAAGATACCGAAGTCAGAAGAAAATTAATGTTGATTATTGGTTATTCTCCATTAAATAATGTTTAATATATTGATATTCCATGTATTTATACTGGTAGTTTATAGTGAATCCCTGCATCTGGGCCAAGCGGTAAACCTAAAACTAACCAAACTACTAAAAGTAAAATCCATAATATAAGAAAAGCAATAGAATATGGTATCATAGTGGCTATTATAGTTCCTATACCGGCTTTTGGATCATACTTTTGTACATAAGCAATAATCAAAGCAAAGAAACTCATCATGGGAGAAATTACATTAGTCACGCTATCGCCAATACGATAAACAACCTGAGATAATTCGGGCGAATAACCCATTATCATAAACATAGGAATAAAAATAGGGGCAAGGATGGCCCATTTGGCGGATGCACTTCCCATTAGCATATTAATAAAAGCAGAAAGTAAAATGAATAATATCATCAAAGGAATAAGCCCTATGTCAGCTGACATCAGAAGATTAGCTCCATTCACGGCCAGAATTATTCCAAGATTGCTCCACTTAAAATAAGCTACAAACTGAGCTGCAAAAAAAACCAGGACAAAATATGTTGACAGAGTTTTCATTGAGGCAGCCATACCTTTCATAACATCTGAATCATTTTTAAACGCTCCGGTAGTAAAACCATATGCCAGACCCATAGCACCGGCAGTAATAAATAACATTGAAACTACTCCGCGAATTAAGGGTGATGTGAGTATTCCTCCATCACTTCCCCTGAAAAAGCCGTCCTCAGGAATTATCCCTATTAAAGATACAATTATTACAATTATCAAAGTGAGTAAAGCAATTAGCAAAGCTTTTTTCTCTTTTTTTGTAAGTTTGCCTAATGCATTGTCACTTATTTCAAGCTTACCTTTATATTTTCCCAACCTTGGTTCGACAAGTTTTTCAGTAATAAAAGTGCCGGCAAAAGCAATTATAAAAGTAGATGCCACCATAAAGTAGTAATTTGCAGTAGGATTTACTTCATAAGTAGGATCAAGAATTCTGGCTGCTTCCTGCGACAATCCGGCTAACAATGGGTCAATGGTTCCTAAAATCAAATTAGCACTAAAACCACCTGAAACACCGGCAAAAGCGGCAGCCATTCCAGCAATAGGATTTCTGCCTACAGCATGAAAGATTACACCGGCAAGCGGTATTAACAAAACATAGCCTACATCGGATGCAACATTGGATAATATTCCTGAAAAAACAATAATAAAAGTTAGTAGCTGCTTGTGAGAATTTAAAACAAGTAAGCGAATAACTGCACTAATCAAACCACTTTGTTCGGCTATTCCGATACCAAGCATTGCAACCATCACAATTCCCAAGGGAGCAAATCCTGTAAAATTATCTACCATATCAAGTAAAACACGATGAATACCATCGTGAGATAAAAGATTAACACATTTGACAACTTCATTAGTCCCCGGATGAACAACTTCCCAACCTAATACGTAACCTAATGCTGATAATACAAGTGTGAGAAAAGCAAATAACGCAAAAAGTGTTCCCGGATGAGGTAAAGCATTTCCAATTCGTTCTGTCCAATTCAACATCCGCTGCAACAGGCCTGCTTTCTTATTTAAATTACTCATATAAACATAGTATAATTATCTGCATATTTCGAGCTAAAATATAAAAACTTTTCAAATTGCAACTTTTAAATTTATCCAGAGATATTTGGAGTGTCTTCCCTTGAAATAGGTTGGCCATTTTAGGAGATAAAAAAAATGCTTTGGGGGCTTAGACTGGGTGAACGAAATAGTGTTAATCCATCCAAATATTATTTATTGATATTTACTTTATAAAACCGTTAAAACGGTTAATGTTTTTATATTTCATTAGTAACCCACGACTTAAGTCGTGGGTTAAGTCGAGTAATTTCACTAAGCATTTTAATGGTTTATAAATGAACGAACATTTTTATGAATTAATTTAATTTCACTCTCCCCAGGCTTAGACCCATGAGTCAGGTGAAAGGGATGGCATCCCTCAGGCAGAATAAAGTATGTAACAATTACACATTGAACCTCGTAAGGGATGCCATCCCCCTCTCCTTCATTCACCACTATCCCCCGCTACTGCACGATTTTATCCAGTAGTTGTTTGGATATTATCATTTCAATATGTTTTTTTATATAATGAATACTGAACAAGGAATTTCGAATAATGAATTCTTCAGCTTTCATCATTCCTTGTTCAGTATTCGATATTAATTTTTCAATACACATTAAATTATAGTAATAAACTGGCTAAAATTTATTTTGAGGTGCTGGAATGAATTTTTTTTCTAAGAATGGTGTT
>CAZBSL010000007.1:30448-33402 GCA_964494265.1 uncultured Bacteroidales bacterium | reverse complement strand
CGGTTTTTAACGAAAGAAAAACATTTTTTGCAAGTTTGTCGGTAGTCAACTCAATAATATAGATATTTTTATCTTTATCAATATCTGCTTCAATTTTAACATTAGGCAGATCAAGATTTTTTACAGCCAAAAAATACAGATTATTTTCAGTTAAAGTATTTCCTTCGAAAGTAATTTTGGCATTGAAAACAATTTCGTTTTTATTATAATTTTTTAAAAGATTTTTAAGGTTTATTTCGAAGTAAACCTCCGAAGAATTTGCTTTTATTTTTACGGGGGCAGATTCTCCCCATAAATTATTACCTTCAAAATCAATTAAGTTCAGTTGCATTTTACAATTTTCAGGCTCTAACTTATCGGAAATTATATAAACTTTCAGCATTTCGTTTTCAATGCTTGGAGAGATTAGAATTTCGTTAAAGGCTTTTTTTACAAAATAATGCAAGGCTTTCCATCTTCCATAATAATCAATACTCGACCAGGAAGCTACCGGCCAGCAATCGTTCAACTGCCAATATAGTGTACCCATACACCTTGGCATAGCTCGGCGGTGGGCTTCTATTGCTTTTTTTATTCCGTAAGCCTGCAATAACTGACTTACATAAATATATGACTCAAAATCAATAGGTGGATTATATTCACGTTCCATATAAAGCCGAATCAACTCATGTCCGCGAGGATGCTTTTGATGGGTTTGCATGGCATCAGATTCAAAATTACGATCAATTGCTTCCGTAAATGTTTCAATAGTTTTTATGTTGGGATAAGATTGAAATCCGTATTCACTCATAAACCTCCCGACCTTTTCTTCATAAATCTCAAAAGGCTGCTCGCCCCACCAAACACCCCAATAATGCGAATCTCCGTCTTCAAGGCTTTCAGAATGCCCCCAACCAATTTTTGGCGACGATGGCCAATAAAAACGCTGGGGATCGTATTTTTCAACAGCTTTAGGAAGAATTTCATGAAATACTTTTTTGTAGTTTTCCCAAATTTCGCTTGAATCCTTAAAAGAATATCCAAGAGCTTTTTGCCATCCCCAATTTTTCCATCCCTCGTCAACTTCATTATTTCCACACCAAATTGCAATGCAAGGATGATTTCTCAGCCGCTTGATATTATCACGAGCTTCATTTCTTACCGATTCCACAAAGTTGCTGTCGCCGGGATACATTGTACAGGCGAACATAAAATCTTGCCAAACCAAAATTCCATTCTCATCACAATAATCATAAAAAATTTCGTTTTCATAAATCCCACCACCCCAAACGCGTAACATATTCATATTGGCATCAACAGCTGAATTTATTAACCAATCGTATTGATCGGGCATTACTCTCGTTACGAAATTATCCTGCGGAATATAATTTGCACCTTTCATAAAAACAGGGTGCCCATTAAGTTTCACATAAAAACTTCTGCCGATACTATCATGTTCTCTGATTATTTCTAAATCTCTGATCCCAATTCTTAGATTTTTTTCATCAAATATCTCATCTTTA
Source organism: uncultured Bacteroidales bacterium (assembly GCA_964494265.1). Lineage (GTDB taxonomy): Bacteria > Bacteroidota > Bacteroidia > Bacteroidales > JAEINX01 > JAEINX01. The sequence goes on along the minus strand of CAZBSL010000007.1, from coordinate 31,900 downwards.
ATTTCTGCTTTTGCCAAAAGTTGATATAAATAAGCCTCACCTAATCCGTTAGTCCACCATAGCTTAGGTTCGTTAATTGAAAAATTAATTCGAATTTTATTTGTGCCTTTTAAGAAATTTTCTTTTCGAGAAAAATAAATTTCCGAATTCTCAAGATTTTCAATTGATAATTCAACTTCATGGTCAGAAGTTAGTTCAATTTCAAAAACTGCTGTCAGATCGGCGATTTCCTTTGTAATTTTATTTTGAATGATTTGAATATCCGAAATTTTCAATTTATCCCAGGCTTGAATATAAACCGGTTTACACATACCAAAACTCACAAATCGAGGCCCCCAATCCCAACCGTATTGATATGGTGCTTTACGCGAATAGGCCCTTTGATCGGGAAGGTTATAGTCATATTCGGATGATTTTATAGAATCGATTATTACTGGAGAATAAAATTTTAGTAAGAGAGAATTTTCTCCGTTCAAAAGATAATTTTTGCAGTTAAGTTTCCACTCTCTGAACATATTATCAGTTTGCAGAATTAGAGTATTATTAAGAAAAACATCAGCGTAAGTATCAATTCCTTCAAAAATCAATTCAATATTCTCCATTTTTAAAACAGAAGAATCAATAAAAAAAGTGCATTTATAATCCCAGTTTTCAGTTTCTATCCATTGCAAATCTTTTTCGTTTGAACCGTAAAACGGATCTTCAATAATTTCATTTGCCATTAAATCGGTGTGGACAGTTCCGGGAACTTTGGCATCAAGCCAATCCGCTTCGCCCGCTTTTTGAAATTTCCAATTTGAATTTAAAAATATTTTTTTATCGCTTGTTTCATCTTCTCTTTGACAGTAAGTGAAAATTAAAACAATTAAAATTAGTATTGAAAAAAACCGGAAGTTAGTTTTCATATTTCTTGTTTTTTGATCCTTGTTCTTTTTTCCTTGAAATTTAATTATGTTAAAATGGAAAATCATCTTTATAGTCGATTTTTTTGCCTGTGGATTTTTGTTTTGTTTTTTCGATTTTAAGATGCAAGGCATTTCCGTCAACAAAAATAGCTTTATAAGGCTTTGTAGGGCAAGCATATTCACAAGCTCCGCAGCCGATACAAATTTCGCTGTCAACTTCAGGAATTCTTAGATTGTTTTTATAAGGAATCATGTCAACAGCTTTGGTAGGGCAATGTTCGGAGCATGCTCCGCAATCGGTGTTTTCGGTATAAACTATACAATTTTCTTTAATAAAATGGGCAATACCTATTTGCGTAAGCTTTTTATCTTCAAGTTTAATTGGTTTAATTGCACCACTCGGACAGATTTCGCTACACTTAACACACTCGAAATTACAAAAACTCGTATGGAAATCCATTTTGGGTTGCATGATTCCTTTTAGTCCGTAATTTAAAAAAGATGCTTGCAAAACCTGAGTAGGACAATTACTTACGCAAAGTTGACA
>CAZBSL010000007.1:28810-30348 GCA_964494265.1 uncultured Bacteroidales bacterium | reverse complement strand
AAACAGTCGAAACAATTTATACATCTTGAGAAATCAATCGTTTTGTTTTTTGTGTCAATACACCCTGCCTTACAAACAATTTCGCATTTTCGGCATGAAATGCACATTTTCTCATCAATTTTAATTTTAAATATCGAAAATTTTGAAATAAAACCCATCAATGCCCCAAGCGGACAAATTGTATTACAAAAAATTCTTCCTCTTGTTGAGGCGAAAAATATTAATACCGCAAAGAAAAAAGTTGTAAAAATTATGGTTAAAAGATCGCTATTTTTAACTTCAACCGTGAAGAAATAATAGTTGTTAAAACTCTCAAAAATGTTTGTAAGCAAATTATTTGCGGCATAATAAACCGGCCTGAAAAGATTAGAAACAATTCGTCCGAAATTACTGTAAGGATCTAATAAATTTATTAAAAACATACTACCAAAAGCAGCAAATCCAATCGAAACAATTAAAATGGAATACCTCAAAAAATTTCGAGCTTTAAGAAAAACAAATCTCTTTTTTCTGATTTTATTTGAGATATAAATAATTACATCTTGAAGTATTCCCAAAGGACAAATTGTTGAACAATAAACCCTTCCGAATAAAATAATACTTAAAATTACAATTATAAACCCGCCTGCCGTAATACTGAAAGTTGTAAGAAAATTTAAAACGGAAGGAATGAATTGTAGATAAAAAAAACCGCTAATGAATTCTGTCGAAAAGAAGTTATTAAAATCTAAAAACAAAAAACTTGAAACAGAAAGAAGCAATAAAGAAATGATTATTCTTAATGTTCTCAAATGCCGTAATTTCATTCGGATCAAATAATTATCCTATTTATTGAGAGTTCTTTCAGATTACGGTTTCCTATTCCCATTTCGTCGGCAATTACAATGTAATTTACTTCTTCCGGTTCAATGCCGAACACTTTGGTTGCTGCAGCATCAATTGCCACAATATCATTTGAAATAAGCTGTTGTTTCATAGCAACAACATCATCGACCGAAACACCTCGCGGCCCGTTTTCTATCATAACATTATATGCATCAACTATATTAAGATCGGGCTTGCAAACTGTAGCACAATCTGCAATACATTGATGTAAATCGTTTCTATGCCAAAACATCCTGTCCCAAACAATACCCATCAAGTTTTTCATGGCAATAGTTACCCTTGTCGAAGAATGACTTTTTAAAATCGGGACATTAATAAATACATCAGAGTCGAGAATTAATTCATGAACTTTTGCAGTTTTTAATTTTTTCCCTTCAGGGATTTCAATCTCGCGATAATATTTTTCTACATTACCCGGAACAATTTTACCACCTGCATCCAAAACGGCTTTCTCTATTCCACTGTTTTGATAAGTCTTAGTCCATTCATCACAAGTATTATCAAAAACAAAAACATCTTTTGCACCGGCATCATAGCAATGCTCAATAATGCGTGTAACAAGCTTAGGATTAGTGTTTGCCGCCCTATCCGGTACGGCATCCCAGCCTATATTCGGTTTTACAACAACACTTTGGCCTTGTTTTACATATTCA
>CAZBSL010000007.1:7097-28710 GCA_964494265.1 uncultured Bacteroidales bacterium | reverse complement strand
TTTTAATGTTGAGAAAAAAAGGTGTTGGGAGTTCGGTAAGTTAAACTAAAATATTTTTTCCCTTAATAATTAATCCAAACGGGAATTCTGCGTTCTGTTTTGAGAATTATTATAATAGAATCCTATTAAAATCTGAGTTCTGAAATTACGTTTAGCCAAAATAAAAAGCAACTTAGGTTTAGGATAACAAAAGTGTTTTTACAAGCATTGCAATAGTTTTATTATCTGCACTTCCGGCAAGTTTTTTAGATGCAATACCCATAACTTTTCCCATATCCTTAATGCTTTTTGCATCGGTTTCTTTAATAATATCTTCAATTATTTGTTTTAATTCGTCTTCACCAATTTGGTTAGGGAGGTACTCTTCAATTATTTCAGCTTGATAATATTCATCTTCTGCTAATTCCTTGCGATTATTTTCTAAATATATCTCGCCTGATTCTTTCCGTTGTTTTACTAATTTCTGTAGCAATTGAATTTCAACTTCCTCGGGTATTTCTCCTTTGCTTGTATCTTGTCCGGTTTTTGCAATTAATAATGCGGCTTTTATAGCTCTAAGAGCCTCCAGCTTTTTTTTATCTTTTGCAAGCATTGCTGCTTTCAGGTCATCATTTATTTTATTTGAAAGGCTCATATTTTATTGCTGTATTATTATTACTTAGATAAATGTTTCTTTCTTTTTTTCAGGTTTCTATAAATATTTCTCAAAAAGATTCTCCTTAGTCAGCTTTATCATGCAAAAATTTATTTTCTACCTTTAGATTACCGATCTTATCATCGTTAATAGTTAATTTATGAATATTAGATTCAGACGATGGTTTTGCATCCGAAAGTTCAACATTTCGTCTGACAAAGGCCGGCTCTTTTTCAAGTTCGTTTATTTCGTGGGGTGATTTGAGTTTAATACTCATATCTTTAAGCTTTTGAATCCTAAGCTTAGCCCTTTGGTCCATTTCTCTTTGCTTAATTTCGGGCGGGTTGGTGTTTTGTTGTGCTGCAAAAACATTTGTTTTATCTTCACCGTCATTTACAAGATTTGTTCTCTTAATCAATACGGGTTCGGTAATTTCGTTCTCAATTATTGTTTTCTTTTCTTCAACATTGGGTTTTGCATCAGAAATAATCGAATTATTTTTTGTTTCGAATTTGGGTTTATCTTCTTTTTTAGTTTCAGTTTTTAATTCAGATTTATTTCTAAGTAAAGTTATTTCAGAAACGGTTTCTTTCTCTTTGGCAGGTTTGGGAGGCTCAAAATTTGGCTTTAGTTCATTATTTAATGTACCGATAATTGTTTTTGTTTTTTGCTCCTCAGTATTTTTTTTGGAGTTGAAACCGGTTGCAATCAACGTAATACCAATTTTATCACCTAAAGATTCTTCATATCCGTTACCCCAAATAATTTCAGCATTCGATCCGGCTTCTTTTTGAATATAATCAGTAATTTCAATCACTTCATCCATTGATATTTCTTCAACTCCTGAGGCAATAAAAAGAAGGATATTTGCGGCTCCTGAAATATCATTATCGTTTAATAAGGGTGATGAAAGGGCTGTTTCAACAGCAATTCTTGCCCTGTTTTCACCTTCTGCTTCAGCCGAACCCATTATAGCTTTTCCGCTATCTTTCATAACAGTTTTTACATCTTCAAAATCAACATTGATATATCCTGTAACCGTTATAATTTCGGCTATTCCTCTTGCAGCGGTAGCAAGAATATTATCAGCTTTTTTGAAAGCTTCCGAAAGTTTCAAATCACCGTGCAATTCTCGTAATTTATCATTACTAATAATTAAAAGAGTGTCAACATGTTGTTTCAGTTCGTTGATGCCTTGCTCAGCCTGCATTTTTCTTTTTCTGCCTTCAAATGAGAAAGGAAGCGTAACAATACCGACAGTTAGGATACCCATTTCTTTAGCAATTTCAGCAATAACCGGAGCAGCACCCGTACCTGTTCCTCCGCCCATTCCTGCTGTAATAAATAACATATTGGTATTCTTCTCAAAAATTTCCTTTATCTCTTCAATGTTCTCCATTGCAGACTCTTTTCCGACATTTGGAATTGATCCTGCACCCAATCCTCTTTTTCCTAATTGGATTTTTGTTGGTATGGGACTACTTTTTAAAGCTTGAGCATCGGTGTTACATAAAATAAAGTCAACTCCGGTGATTCCTTGTTTGAACATATGGGTTATTGCATTACTGCCACCACCACCAACTCCTATCACTTTAATTATTGATGATTGATTTTTAGGTAAATCGAATTCTAACATAGTCGTTTTTTTTATTACAGATGTAAAATTAATGATTTAAATCTCTCGATTAATTAATGTTTTTATTATTTATTAACAAAATCATTGTTAATTTCTTTTTTATTCCACTTCATCTTTCTCGAACCAGTCTTTAATAACATCAAGATATGATTTTCTGTTCTCAGTAGATTTGCTTTCCATACGGGCTTGCTTTGCTTCTTTTATTTTAGGTTTTCTTTTTTGTTTTTTGCCGACGGAATCAGTTTGTTCAATTCGGTCTAACTCTTTTTCGTTGCGATTAAGCCCAACAATTACTAAACCAATTCCAGTTGCAAACATGGGCATAGCCATTTCATCAGGCACCTCATTTGCAAGATGTTCGTTCGGATAACCAATTCGGGTATCCATTCCTGTCATGAATTCAGTTAATTGGGCAATATGTTTTAATTGTGAACCACCTCCGGTGAGAACAATTCCGGCAATAAGCTTCTTTTCATAACCCGAATTTTTTATTTCAAAATAGATATGCTCAATGATTTCTTCCATTCTGGCTTGAATAATACTGGCCAGGTTTTTCAAGGTAATTTCTTTTGGCGGCCTGCCCCTAAGTCCAGGAATTGCAACAATTTCTTCTTCTTTGTTTTCGCTTGCCAGGGCTGATCCGAATTTTACTTTTAAATCTTCGGCATGCTTTCGGATTATTGTACAACCTTCTTTTATGTCTTCGGTAATTACATCTCCCCCAAAAGGAATAACAGCAGTATGCCGAATTATTCCATCCTGAAAAATAGCAATATCGGTTGTGCCTCCTCCAATATCAACGAGAACAACACCTGCTTCTTTTTCATCTTCACCAAGAACTGCTTCTGCTGAAGCAATCGGCTCAAGAATTAAATTTACAACTTCTAAGCCTGCTTTTTTAACACATTTATAAATATTTTTTGCGGCTGTAGTTTGTCCGACAATAATATGAAAATTTGCTTCAAGTGAGTTTCCGAGCATTCCTATAGGTTCGCGGATACCTTGTTCTTCATCAATTATATACTCCTGTGGAATTACATCAATTATTTCTTCACCGGGACTCATATTTAAATTATACATGTTGCTGTTAAGAGTGTTGATCTCTTCTTTGGTAATTTCGTCATCATTATTTTCACGTATAATGCTACCACGATGTTGCAAACTCTTAATGTGTTGTCCGGCAATACCGACATTTACGTAATTTATTTCTACGCCCGATTTTTGTTCTGCTTCTTTGATAGCAGTTTTTATTGATTGTACAGTATTCTCGATATTTGAAACAACACCTCTTTTAACGCCAATAGAGTCGGTTCGGCCATATCCTAAAACCTTAATTTTTCCAAATTCATCTTGCTGCCCGACTATACAAGCAATTTTTGTTGTTCCAATATCTAAACTAACTATAATTTCAGAATTATTCATATTTCTATTATTTTGAACATACTACTTGATTCAAATATTTTAAATTCACTACTTTATATTTATCCCAACCTACTCTTCTCAATCCATCTTTATAAAAAACAATCAAATTATCGAATTTCTTTTTCATATTATTTGTGTCACCAAATTGTATTAAATGTTTTCCTGTTTTTGGAATTAATTCGAATTCATTTGGACTGTTAACATATATTTGCTCAATGGTTGCATTAAGAAAATTATCCGATTTAATATATTTTGCAAGTTTATACAATTTTAACAAAACTGCATCCTCTTTATTGTTCTCGGAATTGAAAATTTTCAGAAGTTTTGAGTATTTATTATTGATATTACCGTTTGCTACTATCACCCTTGATGAGACGCCTGTTTTTACCGGAATAATTACTCCATCGGTGGTGATATAAAAATTTTGGCCTTTTGAGTTTATTATTCGCATCAAAACTTGTCTTTGCGTGATTCTTACTTTAAGATTACCACCAAAAGATGAAAATATTTCGGCATCCGACACATAAGGATTTGCCTTGATTTTGTCCTCAAATTTCTGTAAATCAATCTCATTTATTTTCTTTCCAATTACGCTGTCTTTTGAGTTTGTGATTAAAGAATAAATTTCATCTTCTGTTACATAAGGCTCATCATTATTGTTTTTGTTGATGTTAACCAAAACATTTTTACAAACAGATTCCTTCTGAATTAATCGAAAATATAATATGGTGCTAATTATACCGGCGATTAAAATAATCCAAATCAATATGTTAATTATCTTTTTCAATATTACTAAATTTGCTTTCTTAAAAGAAACTCAATCCGGTCTGTAATTTTGCCTATATCTCCTGCTCCAAGGCTTAGCACTACTTCTTTTTTTTTATTTTCAAGTTCAGAATACAATTCAAGGTTTGAAAGTACTTTTTTATTTTCAGCTCGTATTTTATCAAATATCAATTTTGAATTAACCCCTTTAATAGGCTCTTCTCTTGCAGGATATATTTCCAATAAAATTATTTCATCTAAGAGGTCAAGGCTTTTTGCAAATTCATCGGAGAAATCTTTGGTGCGCGAAAATAAATGAGGTTGGAAAATACCACATATTTTTTTCTTTGGATACAATTGCCGAACCGCTGAAATAATTGCTTTCAATTCGTTAGGATGATGAGCATAATCATCAATATAGACAAGTTTATCAGTATTTATTCGGTATTCGAACCTGCGTTTGACTCCTGAATATGATTCAAGTGCCGACTTTATTGAAAGTAAATCTATACCGAATTCTAATGCAACAGCAATTGACGCAATTGCATTTTCGATGTTATAGCCTCCAGGCATTGAAAAAATAAATTCATCAAGTTTCTTAGAGTTTTTAAATAAATCAAAGCATGATTTTCCGCCCGAAAATTTATAATTGAAGGCACTATAATTTGCATCTGAATTGAATGAATAAGTTATTTTTTTGCCGGTAAAGGACATTGGTAAATTTAATCCGTTTTTAATGATTAGTTTTCCGCTATTCTTGATTTTGCCGGCAAACAATGAAAATGATTTTAAAAGATTGTCATAACTGCCGTAAATGTCGAGATGATCGGCATCGATTGATGAAATTAATGCAATATCGGGATTTAAAGATAAAAATGATCTATCAAATTCGTCGGCTTCTACAATGAATACTTTACTGTTTTCGGAATACTGTAAATTTGAATCAATGTTTTTTGAAATACCGCCTATAAATGAAGTGCAGGCAATGCCCGCTTTATTGAAAATGTGAGAAATAATTGATGAAATACTTGTTTTACCGTGAGTTCCAGCAACAGCTATTAAAAACTTATCATTTGTGATCTCGTTAAGAATTTCCGAGCGTTTTTTTATCGTTAAACCCTTACTGCTAAGGAATTGAAATTCTTTATTGCTTCTATCAATTGCAGGTGTGTAAACTACAAAATCAATTTCTTGAGGAATTTTTTCAATATTTTCTGTAAAATGAATGTTCATTCCTTCACTAATCATCTGCTCGGTTAAAGGTGAATTTTCTCTGTCGTATCCATGTATTTCAACTCCATTTGCATTCATATATCTTGCAATGGCACTCATTCCGATTCCACCAATCCCTAAAAAATAGACTTTATGTATTTTGTTAAAATTAATCATCTTTTTTTAACACTTCTTTTTTCCCATATAAACAATTTAACAATTCATCTTTTTATTTTTCTATCAATTTTATTATTTCATCAACAATTTTTCCGGCGGAATTTTGAATCGCCATCTTTCCGATATTATTTTTTAAAATATTTATACGGTTTTCATCATTATATAAATCAATAAGAGTTTTCCCTAGTTTTTCTTTTACTTCGCTGTCATTAATTAATATAGCAGCTTCATTATTAACAAGTTTCAAAGCATTTTTAGTTTGATGGTCTTCTGCTGCTGAAGGAAGGGGGACAAAAATTACCGTTTTTTTTACGGCTGTTAACTCAGAAATTGAGATAGCCCCTGCACGAGAAACCACGATGTCAGCCGCTGCAAAAGCCAGATCCATTCTATTAATAAATTCTAAAACCCGAATATTTTTATTTCCCGATTTTTTTTGTGAATCAACAGCTTTGTCAAAATAATATTTCCCTGTTTGCCAGATTATTTGGATATTATTCTCAACAAATAGCTTAAGATTTGCATCAACGCTTTCATTAATGGATTTTGCTCCCTGACTTCCGCCAATTATGAGTAAAGTTTTTTTGTCGGTGGATAAATCAAAAAATTTCAGAGCTTCATTTCGTTTGCCGCTAATGTCTATAACTTCTTCACGAATAGGATTTCCGGTGAGGACAATTTTTGATTTGTCAAAATATTTGTCCATTCCTTCGTAAGCGACACAAATTTTGTCAACAGATTTTGCAAGAAGCCTGTTAGTGATTCCGGGAAAGGAATTTTGTTCCTGAATTAGAGTAGGAATACCTGATTTCTGAGCCATTTTTAATGCAGGCCCACTTGCATATCCTCCAACTCCAATGGCGATATCCGGTTTAAATTTTTTAATTATTTTCCTTGATTTCAATAAACTAAGAAAAAGTTTTAGAGGAAACGACAGGTTTTTAATATTGATATTTCTTTGAAACCCGCTAATCCATAGTGCTTCTATTGGGTAACCGGCCTCGGGTACTTTTGACATTTCTATCCTTCCCTTTGCTCCAATAAATAATACCGACACATCCGGCAAACGCTTTTTCAATTCATTTGCAATTGCAATTGCCGGAAAAACATGCCCGCCTGTTCCTCCACCGCTAATTAATATGTTATATTTTTTTATCAAATTCTAAATTCTTTAATCATAAATCATTATGCAGCAGCTAAATTAAGTTCAATATCAGTTTCTTCTTGCACTTCTCTGCTGACACTCAAAATAATTCCCACCGAAATACATGTAAACCAAATCGAAGTTCCTCCCATGCTTACTAATGGAAGTGTTTGTCCGGTAACCGGTAAAATATTTACGGCGACAGCCATATTAATCATTGCCTGAAAAATCAAGCTAAACCCAATTCCGAAAGTAATGAAGGTTCCGAACTTACCTTTAATTTTTGTTGCTATTCTTATTACTCTAAAAAAGAAGATCAAAAATAACAAAACAATAAAAATGCTTCCGACAAGCCCGTATTCTTCAACAATTATAGCAAAAATAAAATCGGAATAGGGGTGAGGTAGGAAATTTCGTTGTGTACTATTTCCTGGAAATTTTCCAAAAATCCCTCCCGAAGCTATGGCAATTTTTGATTGTTCAACCTGGTAATTGTTTTCTTCCCCTTCCCCAAAATGGACCTCAATTCGTTTTTTCCATGTCGTCAGCCTACCTTGATTATCCTCAGGTAAAGCGAATAAAATGGCAATAAATATTGATAAGCTAAGAATTCCGATTCCAAGTAAAGAAAGCAGATATTGAGTTTTTATTCTTCCTATAAAAATTAAAACCAAGCAAGTAACAAAAAGCATTGCTGCCGTTGAGAAATTTGCCGGAAAAATTAATCCACAAATTATTAAAACAGGCAGCATTATTGGGACGAAAGCAGTTTTAAAACTTTTAATTGAATCTTGTTTTTTAGATAATAAACGCGATAAAAATACTACCAAAGTTAGTTTTGCCAAATCCGAAGTTTGGAATGTTAAATTAAAAGGTAAAAGCAAAACACGACGAGCTTCGTTCAAATTAACACCAATGAAAAGAGTTATAAGTAACAAAGGAATAACAATATAAAAAGCAATCTGAAAAATTCTCGAAAAATAAATATATTTAATTCTATGTATAAAATAAATCAACGATAAACCGAAAATAAGAATAATAAAATGCTTGATCATATAATATTCAGTATTACCTGATTTATATTTATATGCAAGCGTTCCTGTTGAGCTATAAACTGCTAACAATGAAAAAACGGACAACAGTATAACTACAGCCCAAATAACTTTATCGCCTTTTATGTTTTTTAAAACTGTTGACATTTTCTAAAGTTTTCTGACTTCATTTTTAAATTGCCACCCCCTATCCTCATAATTTTCAAATAAATCAAAGCTTGCACAGGCCGGTGATAATAGAACAACATCATTTTGTAAACCAAAGGAAAGGGCTATTTCGACAGCCTCACTCATTGAAATTGTTTCAATTATTGAATTCACATCATCGGCAAATGCACTTCTGATTTTTTTATTATCAAGGCCTAAACAAACAATTGCTTTAACTTTTTCCTTAACTAAGGGCCTTAACATTTCATAATCGTTTCCTTTGTCAATTCCTCCGGCGATCCAAATTATATGTTTGCCGGGTTTATCACTTGTTTCAAGAGCATACCAAACTGAATTTACATTAGTAGCTTTTGAATCATTGATGAATTCTATGCCATGAATACTTGCCACATATTCTAAACGATGCTCAACATTTGTAAAATTTGATAAGCTTTCTTTTATTGTCTCTTTACGAATTTCAAAAGTTCGTGACACAATACCGGCTGCCATTGAATTGTACAAATTGTGCTTGCCTTGTAGGGCTAGATTTTCTAATGTTATATTCATTGTTTTTGAATTAGTTCTTATTATAAATTCACTTTTTTTAATTCTTCCTTTTCCAATTTTTTTTAAAAATGCTCCCTCAGTTTCTAAGCATTTATTAATCGAAAAAGGATAAGATTTTGCATTAATTTTTCTTTTCATTACCTCACGGCTTAAAAGCTTGTTGTCTAAGCAATAAACGAAACAATCTTTTTTTGTCTGATTTTGAAGGATTCGGAATTTTGAATCAATATAATTTTTAAAACTATTATTATATCTGTCGAGGTGGTCGGGAGTTATGTTTGTTATTACTGCAACATCGGCTTTAAAATCATACATCCCATCAAGTTGAAAGCTGCTTATTTCGAGGACATAATAATCGAAATTGCATGTTGCTACCTGCATTGCGAAACTAAGTCCGATGTTTCCGGCTATTGCAACGTTTAATCCTGCATTTTTTAAAATATGATGGATTAGAAGCGAAGTCGTTGTTTTCCCATTGCTTCCAGTGACACAAATTAAAGTAGCCTCCGTATAACGTCCGGCAAATTCAATTTCCGAAATAATTGGAATTCCTTTTTTTATAATTTTCTTAATTATTGGGATATTGTCCGGAATTCCGGGACTTTTAATTATTTCATCGGCATTTAAAATTTTATCCTCCGAATGTTTTCCTTCTTCAAAGTTTATTTCATACTGTAAAAGAACGTCCTTATATTTTTTATTAATTTTTGCTTTATCGGATAGAAAAACTTCAAAACCATTTTTTTTAGCTAATACAGAAGCCCCTACGCCACTTTCGCCTCCTCCTAATATGACTTTTCGGTTTTTCAATTTTCATAAGTTAATTCAAGTATTTTTTTTTAATTATCTAAGTTTTAATGTTATAATTGTTAATACAGCCAACATGATTCCAATAATCATAAAGCGCTGTACTATTTTTGGTTCTGCATAACCAAGTTTTTGATAATGATGATGAAGCGGAGACATTTTGAAAATTCTTTTTCCTGCTCCATATTTTCGTTTTGTATGTTTAAAATAACCAACTTGCATCACCACCGAAAGGCTTTCAAGCATGAATATTCCACATAATATCGGGATTAAAAGTTCTTTACGAATAATTATTGCAAAAACAGCGATGATACCACCCAGAGCCAAACTTCCGGTGTCGCCCATAAATACTTGGGCCGGATATGTGTTATACCATAAAAATCCGATAGTTGCTCCAACAAAAGCACTTATAAAAATTGCAAGCTCACCGGTGTTTGGTATAAACATTATGTTCAGGTAATTTGAAAATACTATATTACCTGAAACCCATGCTAATATTGCTAGCGTAGCACCAATTATTGCCGAAGTGCCTGCTGCCAGGCCATCCACACCATCTGTCAAATTGCTGCCGTTTGATACTCCAACAATTATAAATATTACAATTGGTATAAAAATTAGAAATGACCATTTTTCGTAACCATCACCAAGCCAAGATAATAAAATTGAATAATCAAATTCATTATTCTTTACGAAAGGAATTGTTGTTTTTGTTGATTTTTGAGAATTGCTTGAAAAAGCATTGATGTTTTCAGTTTGTAATTCTTCACTAATAACAGTTTCAGTTGATATTTTTTCTCTAATAATTATATTGTCGTTATAAAGCATCGTAATTCCAACCACCAATCCAAGAGTTACCTGTCCTAAAATTTTAAATTTAGCGGCGAGCCCTTTTTTGTCTTTTTTAAAAACTTTTATATAATCATCAATAAACCCGATGATTCCAAGCCAGATGGTTGTAAAAAGCATCAACAATATATAAATATTGTCAAGTTTCGCAAACAATAAAGTTGGGATGATGATTGCACCAAGAATAATTAATCCTCCCATTGTCGGGGTTCCTTTTTTTTGAAGCTGCCCCTCAAGGCCTAAATCCCTTACCGTTTCACCAACTTGCTTTTTTATTAATAAATTGATCAGGCTTTTCCCAAAAAATAATGAAATTAACAATGATGTTATTATGGCTAATGAAGCTCTGAACGAAATATATTGAAACACCTGAGCACCAGGGAAACTAAATGTATTTTCAAGATATTCAAACAAATAATATATCATGATTTATTCAGCATTATTATTTAACAATATTTCTTTCACAATTTTTTTATCATCAAATGGATATTTCACACCTTTAATGATTTGGTATTTCTCATGTCCTTTACCGGCAATTAAAATAATATCGCCGCTATTTGATAGAGCGCATGCGGTTTTAATGGCTTCTTTTCTGTCGATTATTGAAATCACCTTTTTATTATTAGCCGCATCAACACCTACTTTCATTTGATCAATAATTTTCTGAGGATCTTCTGATCTTGGATTATCGGAAGTCAGTATAACCTTATCGCTTTTTTCGCAAGCAATTTTTGCCATCAGTCGGCGTTTTTCCTTATCTCTATCTCCTCCGGCTCCAACAACACAAATCACTTTTTTATTCATGATTTTAATGCTTTGAATTACATCCAACACATTTTTCAGAGCATCGGGAGTGTGAGCATAATCGATTATGGCAATTTTCTTTTCGGGGCAATTGATAATATCGAATCTTCCTTCAGCAGGTTTTAAGTTACTTAAATTTTGCAAAATTTCGGATTTATCAATTCCAAGTAAAACTGCTGAAGCATATACAGCAAGAAGATTATATGCATTGAAATCACCGACAAGTTTGAACCAAACTTCAACACCGTCGATATTTAATTGTAAGCCTTCAAATTGATCTTCAAGAATTTTACTTTTAAAATCGGAATCAGATTTTAAACTGTAGGTAAATTTCTTTGCTCTTGTATTTTGAAGAATTATTTTTCCATTTTTATCATCAATATTTGATAAAGCAAAAGCATTGGCAGGCAAATCGTCGAAAAATTTCTTTTTTGTTTTTAAGTATTCTTTAAATGATTTATGATAATCCAGATGATCGTGAGTAATGTTTGTGAAAACTCCGCCCTTGAAATCTAAGCCTGCAATTCGGTTCTGATCAATTGAATGAGAACTTATTTCCATAAAACAATATTCACAATTGTTTTCAAGCATTTTATTTAACAAACCATTGATTTGTAAAGCGTCAGCAGTTGTATGAGAGGAAGGAACAATTTTTTCGTTAACAATATTTTGGATTGTTGAAAGCATCCCGCAAGCAAAACCAAAGGATTTAAATAATTGATATAATAAATTTACAATCGTGGTTTTTCCGTTTGTTCCGGTTACTCCGATTAGTTTTAGTTTCGAGGAGGGGTTAAGGAAGAAATTTGAAGCAATTATGCCCAAAGAATAGCTGCTTTCTTTTGTCAGAAGATAGCATATATTTTTATTAATTTTACTCGGAATTTCTTCACAAACAACCGCAATAGCTCCATTATTAATAGCCTGTTCAATATAATTATGGCCATCGACAGAACAACCTTTTACGGCAACGAATAATGCTCCTTGCTCAACTTTTCGTGAGTTAAATTCAATTGAAGAAATTTCAATATTAATTTCTCCATAACTTGCAATTACTTCAACTCCCCTTATTATTTCATTTAATTTTTTCAATTTCTATTTTTAAGTTGTTTTAAGGTTTAAAATAATTTCCCTTCCTTTGGTTACTTTTGTTCCGGCTTTGATCGATTGATATTTAACAATTCCCTTACCTTTAATTATTGGATTTAAACCGATTGATTCGAGAAGGAAAATTGCATCTTTTGCACTCATTCCCTTTACGTTAGGTATTGTTTCGGTTTTAAAGTGTTTTGATTCTAATTTTATTTTTTCATTTATAAAAGAACTAACTACCCATTCGTTTGTTGAATTTGCTGAATCGAAAGCAAATCCAAGGTCATGATAAAAAACCTGCAAATCTTCTTGATTTCCGGCTTTAACTATGGGTGCTGATAATTCAATTTCCTCTTCATAATGTTGTTGATGAATATTTAAGCTGTTTGCATAAACTTTATCGGCAATTTCTTTAAAAACCGGAGCTGCTACCGAACTTCCATAATAATATCCGGCAGTTGGTTTACTAATTACTACAATACAAGAATATTGAGGTGATTCGGCAGGGAAATACCCGACAAATGTTGAATTGTAATTTTTCTTATCATAGCCTTTATTTCTGTTGGCAATTTGCGATGTACCTGTTTTTCCGGCAATATTATAAACAGAGTTTTTAATCCTTTTCGCTGTTCCGACTTCAACAACTCCTTCAAGTAAACTTTGAAGTGTATCAATAGTTGAGGATGAACATATTGATTTATTTATCACTACCGGTTCAAAAACTTCAAGTGTTTTTCCCCCTTGTTGTATTTCCTTAACAAACAAAGGTTTCATCGTCTTTCCGCCATTTGCAATTGAATTATAAAAAGTTAAAATTTGTAAAGGAGTCAGTGATAATTCATAACCTATCGACATCCAAGGAAGTGATGTTCCATACCAATATTTTTTATTATCGGGATGCTTAATAACCGGATTTGACTCACCTGAAATTTCTACCCCTAATGGTTTATTCAACGAAATTTCATAAAGTTTTTCAACAAATTCTTCAGGGTGATCTTTATATGCATCGAAAATAATTTTTGATATTCCAACATTTGATGAAAACTGAAAAGCTTCCCTGCCGGTTATTTTCCCATTTCTGATTTTATGGGAATCCTTCATGGTTCGATTATAATATACCTTCCATCCGTCACCTGTATCTATTGTATCGGATAAATTAATTTTATCGTCATCTAAAGCAACCAACATCGAAGCAAGTTTAAAAGTTGAACCGGGTTCAACACTTTCATGGATTGCATAGTTGTAAATTTCTTTATATTTATTATCCGAAGAATCATATTGAAGATTTGCAATTGCTTTTATGAAACCTGTTTCCACTTCCATCAAAACAGCACAACCTTGATAAGCTTTATGTTGTTCGAGATGACGCATTAAAGCATTTTCGGCAACATCCTGAAAATTTACATTCAGGCTTGTAACGATATCTTTTCCGCGTTTGGGTTCAATTTCCGATTCATTATGAACGGGTTTCCAGTCGCCATTACTTATTCTTCGCCTTAATTGTTTTCCTTTTGCACCTTGTAAAATTTCGGAATAGGCTCCCTCAATTCCGACAAAATACTCTTTCTTTTTGTTTTCGAAACCAATGGTTCGTTTTGCAAGGATAGAATAAGGAAGTTTTCTTCTGGTTTTTTGAAGTATAATAAGACCCCCTTTATATTTCCCCTGTCTCAAAATCGGAAATTGTTTTAGTTTTTTCAATTCCGTGTAGGTTGCTGCTCTCTTCAGCAATAAATATCTGTTTTTCTTTCTGTTCTTTCGCAAATATCTTTTATATTCTGATTTTGATTTATCTTTAAACAGTTTTGAAAGACAAAGGGAAAGTGAATCAATTTTTTTATTAAAAACAGCATCGGAAATAAGAGGTGAGGCAACATCCATCCTGATTTCGAATATCGGAATAGAAGTGGCAATAAGACTTCCATCATCAGCACAAATATTTCCTCTGTCAGCCTCAATTGAAAAATACCTCAATTCTTGCTTTTGTGCTTTAAGCATTAAGTCGTCGCCTTCGTAGATTTGAATCACAACAAGTTTTCCGATAATAACTAATGCAAAAATCAGTACACTAAAATATGTCAGATAAATTCTCCACAATATGTCTCTTTTATTATCTTTCAAAACCCCTTTTTTGTTGCTCCGATTTTCCGGAATCGATTATAATTTTATTTTTCTTTAATAAATATTTTATATGGCGGAACTGTCGATTCTTTTATCCCTTTTGATTTTAGCCTATCAGCTAAACTTGATTGTTTCGACAATTCCATCAATTCTGATTTTGTAGTTATATATTCAAATCTTAATTCATTAACTTCATTTTGTTTGCTTTGAATTTTTCGTATCAATTTTTCACCGTAATAAGTGTTTCCAATGTAAATAACTGCAAGGCTTGTAATAAACAAAAGAAAAGGTAAAAGTCTAATAGACTTCTTTTTAGTAAGAAATTCACCATTTATGACATTATGCAAAGATTTACTAACCGGGTTTTCTTTGCCGGATTTTTTAGGTGTTATTTTTAATTTATTTGCCTTTTTAGCCATAATTAAATTTTTTCTGCAATTCTCAACTTTGCACTTCTTGCTCTACTGTTTTCTTCTATTTCTTTTTCGCCTGCTATTATTGGTCTTTTGGTAATAAGTTTAAAAGGAGTTTGAGGAACGCCAAAAAAATCTTTTTCAATTTTTCCTTCTAAATTCCCTGACCTGAAAAAATTCTTTATCAATCTGTCTTCCAATGAATGATATGAAATAACAACAAATCTTCCTCCCGACCTAAGAACATCTCTTGATTGAGGAAGCATTTCTTGTAATGAATCCAATTCATCATTGACTTCAATTCGCAGAGCCTGAAAAACTTTTGCGAGATATTTGTTTTCTTTTTCTTTTGGAATACATGTTGAAATCAATTCTTTAAATTTTGTAATTGAGGCAATTTTCTCATCCTTGCGTTTCTCAACTATCAAACTGGCCAATTTTGAAGAATTATGTATTTCTCCAAATTTAAAAAATATATCTCTCAATCGCTCTTTAGTATACTCATTAAGAATGTTTTTAGCATCAATTTTGTTTTTCCTATCCATCCTTAAATCAAGGTCTCCTTCAAATCTTATCGAAAAGCCTCTCTCCGGATTGTCAAATTGAAAAGATGAAACGCCGAGGTCGGCAATAATTCCATCAACAGGAATTGCTTTATAAAACTTTAAAAAGTTCTTTAAATACTTGAAATTATTATTTGCAAAAATTATTCTTTTATCATCCGGCAAATTTCTTTCGGCATCATCGTCCTGATCGAAGGCAATAAGTTTACCGTCAGGTAAATGTTTCAGTATTTCAGCTGAATGGCCACCACCCCCAAAGGTTAAATCAACATAGGTGCCATTGGGTTTTATTGCTAAACCTAAAACACTTTCGCTTAATAAAACAGGATTATGATACATTTACAAATTATTATTCAATTTCAAAATCACCCATAACATCTTCAGCTAATGCAGCAAGATCATCGGCATCATAAGCCACGGCCTTTTCATATTCTTCCTTATTCCAAATCTCAATTTTGTTCACAACTGAAGCTAATACTATTTCTTTTTTTATCCCGCTGAAATTGATCAGATTTTTGGGAATCAGTAATCTGCCGGCTGTATCCAATTCTATGGTTTTCACTCCGGCCATAAATTTCCTGATGAAATCAACATTCTTTTTTCTGAAGCGGTTAAGTTTATTAATTCTTGCGGCTTCAATATTCCACTCCGACATTGGATACAATTCAAGGCAGTTTTGAAACACACTTCTTTTAACAATGAAACCTTCTTCAATTTCAGAAGCTAATTGTGTTTTGAATGCTGATGGAAACATCAACCTCCCTTTTGCATCGACTTTGCATTCATGTGTGCCTATAATTCTTGCCACAGATTTCTATTTTTGGGGGTAAATATAGTAATTAATTTCCCACAAATTTCCACTTTTTACCACTTGTTGATAAGTTTTTTTAACATTTTTTTTAATTGTATTTGTAAGGATGGTGTAAAATATACGTAGTCAGTGGCTTGAGATTTCTTTTTAATAATATCTATTTATGAAGAATATTTTGATGATAAGAAATCCGCAATGTTTTAAGTGAAAAATACTAAAAATTGGAAATAAATTCATTAGATAAAAATACTTGTAATTTTTCCTGATTTTAGAATAATAATTAACTTTGCTACAAAGTAATTATAGAATTTGCTTTTTAATAGAAGCTTGTTATGAAATACTTTTTAAAGAATGATTAATTATAAACTGATACTGAACAAGAATGCAAAAATATTGCGACATATTTATTGAAATAAGAGACCTTTTATGTTTTCTTCTGTCGCAAAGTTTATGCGTTTAAGTATAGAAGCATTTTTACTAACAGAATGGATATTCAAAAAGACATAGAAAAACCGGAAGAAATAAAAAAAGACTTTCTCAACATTCAGAAAATTTTTTATACCAAAAGTCCGGCCTTGGCTAAAATGGTTCCAAAATTTGTTTATAATTATTTAAAAAGAATTATTCATGAATCAGAACTAAATGAACTATTTTACAATAATAAAGATAAATTTGATTTCGATTTGGTTAATTCCATACTTGAAGGATTTCAAATTAAGATAATTGTAAAAGGTTTAGAAAATGTACCTTCAACCGGCAGATATATAATTGCATCCAATCACCCTTTAGGAGGATTTGACGGTTTAGCTTTAATGAGCGTTGTTGGGAAAATCAGAAAGGATATAGTTTTTCCGGTAAATGATCTGTTGATGAATCTTCCGAATATTAAGGGATTATTTATTCCGATTAATAAGCATGGAAGTAATGCAGAAAACGTGAAAATTATTAATGACACTTTTGCTTCTGATGTTATGATTCTATTTTTCCCTGCAGGTTTAGTTTCACGAAAGCAATCAGGGAAAATATTTGACTTAGAATGGAAAAAGACATTTATAACAAAAGCAAAAAGATTCAAGAGAGACATAATTCCGACTTATATTGATGGTAGGAATTCAAATTTTTTCTACAATCTCGCTAATCTTCGTAAATTCTTAGGCATTAAGACAAATATTGAAATGTTATATTTGTCAGACGAAATCTTTAAACAAAAAAACAAAACAATAAATATTGTATTTGGAAAACCGATACCTTATTCAAAATTTGATAAAACAAATTCGGATCAGAAATGGGCTGAATTTGTTAAACAACAAGCTTATTCACTTGAAAATAATATTTTGCAATCTTAAAAGAAAAAGTCTATAATAAATCATGGAAACAATAATTTCACCTATCGACAGATCATTATTAGAGAAAGAATTAACTAAAGAAAAATTTATCAGAAAAACAAACAACGGCGATAATAGCATTTATATATTTTCTAATTCGGATTCTCCAAATTTGATAAAAGAAATAGGCCGGTTGCGGGAATTTACTTTTAGAGATGCAGGTGGAGGAACCGGAAAATCAATGGATATTGATGCACATGATACATCTGAAACCCCTTTCAGACAATTAATTGTTTGGGATCCGATTGACAAAGAAATTATTGGCGGGTACAGATTTATTCATTGTAAGGAATTGAAAGTTGATGAAAATAGGATTGTTAGTTCACCGACCTCGAAACTTTTTAAATATTCGGAAAAGTTTATTAAAGAATATCTTCCATATACTATTGAGCTTGGCCGTTCATTTGTTCAACCTACTTATCAACCAACCAATAATATCAGAAAGGGAATGTATTCATTAGATAATATCTGGGACGGATTGGGAGCATTAGTTATTGATAATCCGGACGTTAAATATTTATTTGGAAAAGTAACAATGTATCCGCGATTTGATTCATTAGCAAGGGATATGGTTTTGTTTTTTATGTCTAAATATTTTCCTGATAAAGAAAAATTACTTTTACCTTATAATCCCATTAAACTTTCAACTGAAAAAAAAGTACTGGAAAATATTTTTACAGGCTGTAATTATGATGAGGATTATAAATTACTAATTCAAAAAGTTAGAGGGTTAAATGAACAAATCCCACCTTTGTTTAATGCATATATGAATTTGTCGGCAACGATGAAAACTTTCGGGACAGCCTATAATGAAGCATTTGGAAATGTTGAAGAAACCGGCATTATTGTAACTGTGGGAGATATTTACAATTTCAAGAAAGACCGACATTTGTCAAGCTATAAAGAAGATGTTCTCTAAGAAAAAGTATAATGCAAATTTATAACGCAAAATTTCTGAAAAGCAGTACAAAAGTAAGCCAATGTCCTCAAAACGATTTGCCTGAATATGCTTTTATCGGCAGATCAAATGTTGGTAAATCATCACTAATAAACATGATCACTAACAATAAAGGGCTGGCAAAAACCTCCGGCACTCCAGGAAAAACTCAATTAATAAATCATTTTATTATTGATGATAAATGGTATATTGTTGATCTTCCGGGATATGGCTTTGCTAAAATTTCAAAAGCAACCAGGGCAAAATGGGAAGTAATGATTAGTAATTATTTGACGCAAAGAAAAAGTCTGATATGTACTTTTATTTTGATTGATATTCGACTTAAACCTCAGGCTATTGACCTTGAGTTTTTAGAATGGCTTGGCAAGAAAGGCTTAGCTTTCATTATTATTTTTACGAAATCCGATAAACTCAAAAAAGCCCAACTTTTACAAAACATAACCGATTATAGAGATGCTCTGCTTTCTTTTTGGGATGAACTCCCTTTATCAATTATTTCTTCGACAAAAACAAAATCTGGGAAAAAAGAAATGTTAGAATTTATTGAACAGACGAGATAAAATTTTATAAATCACAACAAATTAAGCAATAACTTATAATTCAATTGTTTTTTTAAATTTAGGCTTTCCTAAAATCTCTTATCCTACCAAAGGCTTTTCTTTTATTGGCGAATTTTAAATCATAAAAAATATCAACATAATAAGATAAAATATTTTTCAAGTCTTTTCTGTTGACCAAATGTTGTATTTTATGGGTTTTAAAAAGACTATCGGTGCAAACAATTTCTCTATCAACATCAAAACCTGCTCCGGTTACAACTCTCGGCCCTGCAAATTCAACCAAGCTGCCTTTTTCACCAATCATAATATCTCCCTGTGTAACAAAGCTGGCATAAGCACCTCCTGTGGTAGGTTCGGCAATTACCGATAAAAATAACACTCCCTCTTTTTTCATGTCTAATAATGACATATTCATTTTTGCCATTTGTGCAAGTGCCATCGGACCTTCGTTCATTCTTGCTCCACCTGATGAGCAAATAGAAATTAAAGGATATTTTTTCTTTACGGCATAATCAACCGTTCTTTTAAATTTTTCTCCAAATACTGCCCCAAACGATCCTCCAAAAAATTTAATATCGCTTATTGCCAAAACGACATCTCGTCCGTTAATCTTTGCCATACCTGTAACTAATGCTTCTTTAGAAAATGTTTTTCCTTTGATTTTTCCCAATAATTCTTTATATCTTCCAAAATTATATCTTTCATTTCTTACTAATTGTTTAATGACAAGAGCACCTTCAATTTCAAGAAATGTATTTTTATCACAAACTTTTTCTATTTGTTCCTCAATACTAAGGTATTGTCCTTTACCGCATTTCGGGCAGGCATAAAAATTCTCAACATATTTATCAAAAGAAACGAAGCCGCAACCACCGGCTACCCTAAATTTATTATGTTCTTTATCCCATTCTTTTTCACATTCGTACAATTCTGTTTCTCCGATGCCTTCTTTTTCTAAATGAGCCTTTAACAATCCCATCGTATAAAAATCGCCTCGCTCTATATCAATAATTTTAATGTTTTTTGGTAAACTTCTTTTAGTTACCCTTTTTGCAAGCTTATCGAAAAAACCATAGAATTTACCAAAGTTCAAAACCTTTTCTCTTCTTTCCTTTAATAATTTTTTGACAGTTTTTTTTCTAATTATTTTTTTTCCGATTTTTTGAGGGCGTATCCACTCATTCAATGTTTTTGTAAGAGAGTCCTTGATAATATTTATAGTAAATTCATAGTCGTTATGTGCACCATCTTCAGGTTCAGGAAGGATTTCATCAATCATTCCAATTTCTTTTATGTGTTCAGCACCCGGACGTAATACTTCTAAAGAATCTTTTATTGTTTCTTCTATACTTTCTCCGGCATTTAACCTTTTTTGAAATATTATTCTACTGCAACTTTCAGGTGCAATTACCGAATAAAGTGCATTTTCAAACATAAAACTTTTGTCGGCAACTTGAAGGCCTAAAGCTCCACCACTACCACCTTCACCAATAATATAAGAAATTGTCGGGGTTTCAATGCCGCAGTATCGGCTTATGCAGTCAGAAATTAAAAACGATTGCCCGCCAAGTTCCGATTCCATTGATGTGTCTCCCCCAAAAGTATCTATAAAAGAGACTACTGGCATGTGTCTTTTTTCAGCCTCATCTAACATTTCAAGAGTAAAGGCATATCCTTTTGCATTCATCATACCGGTTGCCTGGCTTTCTTTTCCTTTTCTTCTTTTTTCCTGGCCGAGTATCATACAAGTCAATCCATTGATATTTCCTTTTGCGGCAATTAATGAAGGATCAGGTGAATCGAAATAAATTGTTTTTTCGAAAACCCCTTCAATTATATCAGAACTTCTTATTCTTTCCGGATTCCTTATTAAATCGTATCGTTCTTTAAAGTCCTTAGTCGGCTTGTGATTTTCTTTTTTCATATTGATTGGTATATAATTAGCAATATATAAATCTTATTATTTAAAAGAATTTCAACATATATTTTTTTTTAACCATTTGCGGTTAATGCTCCAAAATTAGAAAAGAATTGGAAAGGGGAATAAATAATTTGAAAACAAACGAAATTTTTACTTCTGGTTTTAGGCATTTATTTTCATATTATGCAGAAATACTGTCGTTTTCAAAGCTATAATTATGATATATTTTTATAAAAAAATTTAACTATTGACACATATTTGCAATTTTAATTTGACATTAACCAATTTTTGTCAGATTAGGATTAATTTATTAAGAACCCCAACTTTCCCTATCAAGGCTTCTGTAATGAATAGCTTCAGCAAGATGCTCGGATAGAATTTCACGGCTGTTTTCTAAATCGGCGATTGTTCGTGAAACTTTAATAATTCGGTCATAAGCCCTTGCCGAGAGGCCAAGTCTTTCCATTGCATTTTTAAGCAATTCATTCCCCTTTTCATCAATTTTACAAATTTCACGCAACTGCCTTGAAGTCATTTGAGCATTGCAATGAATTGATTTTGTTTCATTAAAGCGTT
>CAZBSL010000007.1:0-6997 GCA_964494265.1 uncultured Bacteroidales bacterium | reverse complement strand
GGATTCATTGCAGCAATAAGCATAAAACTTGCCGGAAATTCAACAGTAAGCCGTGCACGCGAAATTGTTACTACTCTATCTTCCATTGGTTGCCGCATCACTTCAAGAACTGTACGCTTGAACTCAGGTAATTCGTCCAAGAATAAAACGCCATTTTGAGCAAGCGATATTTCTCCGGGTTGAGGGAAAGTTCCCCCTCCAACAAGGCCTGCATCGCTAATTGTATGGTGAGGAGACCTGAAAGGACGAACTGAAATCAAAGAAGTTTCTTTGCTGAGCTTTCCTACAACCGAATGTATTTTAGTTGTTTCGAGAGCTTCATGCAAATTTAAAGGAGGAAGAATCGTTGGAAGCCGTTTGGCAAGCATGGTTTTCCCCGATCCCGGTGGTCCTATTAAAATTACATTATGCCCACCAGCAGCAGCAATTTCAAGAGCCCTTTTAATATTTTCCTGCCCTTTAACATCCGAGAAATCAAATTCATAAGAATTAAGTTGAGAATAAAACTCATTTCTTGTATCAATAACGGTTGGTTCTAATTCAACTTCATCATTAAAAAAATCAATTACTTCCTTGATGTTTTCAACTCCTAAAACTTCCAAATCGTTGACTATGGCCGCTTCGGAAGCATTGGATTTTGGAAGAATAAAGCCTTTAAAACCATGTTTTCTGGCTTCGATTGCAATTGGTAATGCTCCTTTAATTGGCTGTAATCCACCATCGAGTGAAAGCTCACCCATTATCAGATAATCACCGACTTTATCGGATTTAATTTGCTCGGAAGCAGCAAGTATTCCGATAGCAATAGTCAAATCATAAGCCGAGCCTTCTTTCCGAATATCGGCAGGAGCCATATTTACGACAATTTTTTTTACGGGGATTTTATACCCGTTATTTCTAAGAGCTGCCTCAATTCTCTGATGGCTTTCTTTTACGGCACTATCGGGTAAACCAACCATGAAAAATTGCACTCCGCGATCAATATTTACTTCGACTGTAATCGGGATTGCGTTTATTCCTATAATAGCACTACCGTAAGTTTTTACAAGCATAACAAAATAAAATAAATATTATGGGTATTCTTATAAAATCATAAATATTGCGAAATATACGAATTTATTTCTTTGGTTTATATTTTGAGTCGGATAAAAGTTTTTGTGAGTCGGGTTTTTTCATTAGCTCCTTAAGGCTAACACCGTCATTGTTATCCATATAAGCTTTAACAATTTGCCACCCTACCCAACTTCCTATTTTTGCAGGCGATTCATGTGAGAAAGCTGATGTAAAAGGGCCATCAGTTATAAACTTGCTTGTGTGCTGAAAATCGGGAGAGTATAATAATTCATTTTCAATGAAAAAGGCCCAAATATTTGATTCGTTATTTTCGCACCAATCAATTTGACTTTTTGTGTATCCTATTTTTATTGAATCGGGTGTCTCGGGTATTATTGCTTCCAAAAAATACAATCTTTTTCCTTCATTTATCATCTTATCAAGAAATGTTTTTTCAGGAGGATTATTAAATTCGGTAAGCATTATTTCGTTCATACAATCATTAACGATATATTCTTTTTCAAATCGTCTGATTTGGTATTTTGGAAGCCCGATTTGCCAATAAGGCAAAAAATCTAAACCGAGAAACATATCAATGGCAATAATCATTACCCCATCAACCACCTGAATCGGGTATTCGTAATACAAACCCGAAAGATAAGTATAAATTTCAGGGATTGATTTTCCGGGAAAATAATATTTATAATGCCTAAATGCTGATGTCAACTGTTTTTCAATATCATTTAAATCAGAATATTTTTCATTACAAGCCAGCGATATTTCAATCATTGAAGAGTCGGTGATGTAATCATGGATTTTCACTAAATTTAAAGTGTCCTCAAATTCTTTACCGATAAAGAAAAAATACTCATCAGAAAGCTCGGAAAGTCCAGCTTTTATATTATTCTGATCAATAGAAAAAAGTGCTTTTCCGTATCGTTTTATTTTTATTTCATCAATTTTAACACCTGACAGATCAACATCATGCCTGTTTGAGTTACACGAAAATAAAATAATTGTTAAAAACAGAAAGACTCTAAGGTTTTTCATTTAAAATCATTTATCGGAAAAACAAAAACCTCCGGAAATTATTGTGTGATTTCCGGAGGTAATAAAAAGATTATTAAAAAAAAGCTTAAAATATTTTCCAGCCAAGTGTTACATTAAAACCACTTGATTTAG
Source organism: uncultured Bacteroidales bacterium (assembly GCA_964494265.1). Taxonomy (GTDB): domain Bacteria; phylum Bacteroidota; class Bacteroidia; order Bacteroidales; family JAEINX01; genus JAEINX01. The sequence continues at coordinate 4,762 of CAZBSL010000007.1, read as the reverse complement.
AATCAAACTTAACTGTATTCCCATCAATTTCAACATCTCCGATAACCTTATTTAAACCAATATTGTATTTTACATCAAGGGTAAACATAAGAACATCGACGCCAGCACCAACTTGAATATTCCAAATTAAATCCTCAATATTTGCATCTTTGATTGGGCTTATCCAACCGGTACCCGAGGTTGTTTTAATTTTTTTATCAGCAATTATTGATGCTGATGGGCCACCAAATATCCTGACATTAACAACTTTTTTATTAAAAACCTTCACCCCTAATAATAAAGGAATACGAATTGTTTTCAAGTCAACTTCCTGCTCAAAAGGAGATAAACCTCCAACTAAGCCGGGACTTTTAAAAACGGAACCCTGAGTAAGAAAATTTATTTCCGGTTGAACATAAATGTTTCTTCCAATCCTTACAAATGCTCCAAATTGAAAACTGTTCTTTAAGTCAGACTTGATATCATTTTTATCAATTGATAATTTCGATGTGCTGAATCCTATCATCGGGCCTAAGGTTACCTGTGCAAATCCTACATTTGCTGCAATTATCAAAATAATTATTAGAAAAAGCTTTTTCATGATTTTCATATTTAATTAATATTTTTTAACAAAATTAACAAAATTTCTTTCCTATTTCAATAATGATTAATTAATTTTGAAAATCTTCATTATTTTAATATGTGATACGAATTATTTTCGTTTTTTTATCAGTTGAATTATGTACTTTTGTTTAATTATAAAAATCAAAAAATATGAAAAAAATCATTTTTCTTACTTCATTGATAGTTTTTCTTTTTCTTAAAGTAAACTATGCTCAGATTAAACCCTATAAATTTGGATTCAGGTTGGCTCCAAACATTAGTTGGCTATCCCCCGATTCAAAATATTATTCCAATAACGGCTCTGATATGGGTTTTTCATGGGGTTTTGTTAGTGATATTTCGATTACCGAGAATTATTTTTTCCAAACAGGTTTTAATATTTCATCATTTAATGCCAAACTTGAGTATCCAGATATAATATTTGTTGAAGCTGAGAATGATTCAATGCCGGGCCAGATTTTTAGAAGTTATAAATTAAGATATATTGAAATACCGGCACTTATAAAAATGAAAACCAATCCCTATAAAAAATTCTCGTTTTATGGTTTGATTGGGTTTAATTTCGGGTTTAATATTCGAGCACAAGCCGAAGATAGATTCGAGTATAAAAATTTCTATGAAGAATCAAAGACCGATAATTTTGAAAATGACATAAAAGATGATTTAAATTTCTTCAAGCTTTCGTTGAATGTAGGTGTTGGTGTTGAATACGAGATTTATCAATCAACGGTTGTATTTGCCGGAATATCCTTCAATAATGGGGTAACGAATATTTTAAAAGGATATAATGGTCGTTTTCCTTCGGTAAAACAAAAAGCAATACCCTATTCATTGGATTTTAATTTTGGAGTGATCTTTTGAAAATAATTAAGTTATAATTAATAGTAATTATAGTGGTAATTTCTTGTAAAGTATAATCGTGGAAACCGTTTAGCAATTTAACAATATTGCAATATAACAATTTATAGCATAATGTCTAAACAGGTTGTGAACGCTTACGAAAATATAATATAAATTAAACTCAAGTGAAGATAGCATTAGCACAAATTAACTTTCATGTAGGTAATTTCTCTAAAAATATTAATAAAATTAAAAAGGCTATTGAAAAAGCAAAGCAAAACAAAGCCGATTTAATAGTTTTTTCGGAGCTTGCAGTTTCGGGTTATCCTCCACGCGATTTTCTTGAGTTTAATGATTTTATTGATAAATGCCAATCGGGTGTCGAATCAATTGCAAATGAATGCAATGATATTGCTGCAATTATCGGTTCTCCAACACGAAATCCTGAATTTAAAGGCAAGGCTCTATATAATTCGGCTTACTTTCTTGCCGACGGAAAAATTCAGGATGTTGTTCATAAAACCCTTTTACCCAACTACGATATTTTCGATGAATACAGGTATTTTGAACCAAATACGGTTTTTAAAACCATAAAATTTAAAGGCCATAAAATTGCTTTGACAATTTGTGAGGACCTGTGGAACATAGGTAATGATCCTCTTTATATTATAAATCCGATGGATGAAATTGCAAAGCAAAATCCCGATTTGATGATTAATATTGCTGCTTCGCCATTCGATTATAATCAACCCGAAAGAAGGAAGAAAATACTTTTACAAAATGTTGAAAAATATAAAATTCCATTGTTTTATGTTAATCATGTTGGGGCACAAACTGAATTATTATTCGATGGGGGTTCATTAGTTGTGGATAAAAATGCTGAAATTATTGATGAGTTGAAATATTTCAACGAAGATTATAAAGTTTTTGATTTAGAGGAAATAAAATCTAAAAATGTTCATAAAACCAATCCAAGCGAACCCAAAAAAATTGCTTTGATACATGATGCCTTGGTTATGGGTGTTAGGAATTATTTTGAAAAACTTGGATTTAAAAAAGCTATACTTGGACTTTCAGGTGGAATTGATTCGGCTGTGAGCCACGTTATTGCAGCCAGGGCACTTGGTGGGGGAAATATCAGGGGTATTTTAATGCCTTCAAAATTTTCATCCGATCATTCGATTTCCGATGCAAAGCATCTTGCCGAAAATTGTAATTCGCCTTATGATATTATTAGCATAGAAGAAATATATAAAACATATGAGCAAATTTTAAAACCGTTTTTTAATGATTTACCTTTTAATGTTGCTGAAGAAAATTTGCAGGCGAGAGCGAGGGCTATGATTTTAATGGCATTATCGAATAAATTCGGATGCATTTTGCTTAATACTTCCAACAAAAGTGAAGCTGCCGTTGGTTATGGAACACTTTACGGCGATATGTGCGGAGGCCTTGCGGTGATAGGCGATGTTTATAAATCGGATGTTTTTCGGCTTGCTGAATATATCAACAAAGACAAAGAAATTATACCCCAAAACACTATAAACAAAGCTCCTTCGGCTGAATTGCGGCCTAATCAAAAAGATTCGGATTCCTTGCCCGATTATAAAATACTGGATGAAATTTTATATGAATATATAGAAAAAAGAAAAGGGCCACAGGAATTGTTGAAGATGGGATTTGATGCGGCTTTTGTAAATAGAGTTTTGAAGTTAGTTAATACAAATGAGTATAAAAGATATCAAACTCCTCCGATATTGAGGATTTCTCCGAAAGCTTTCGGTATCGGCAGAAGAATGCCGATAGTTGCAAAATATCTTTCATAGTAGGAGAAATTTTAAATACATTAATAAAATCATAAGCCAAATAATTGGTTTAAAAAGTTTATATGGAGTAATGGAGTATTGGAAATGTTAATAATTTCAATCGCTTATTTTCTGATAAAAAAAATATAAGCAAAAAAAAAGCTGCTCATAAGAGCAGCTTTTTTAGTTTTAAAAGTCAACTATCTAATAGTAACCTTTTGTGTTTCAATACCGTTAGTAGTTTCAATTCTGATGATATAAACACCTGATTCGAAATTACTTGTATTGATTTTTGTGCTATTTCCTTCATAAACCGATTGACCAACATAGTTGAAAATTACAACATTGTTGATTTGATTTGGTGAAGAAATATTTATCATATTAGTTGCAGGATTTGGATAAACGACCAATTCTCCTGAAAGCGTAGCACCTTTTGTTATGTTAACGACACTGAATTCACCGTCGTTACTTGGATAAACATTGGATACATAAGAGTTATAAACTGATTCCATTTCAAATTCTGCTATAACAACATCGTCGTTAGACCAAACTTTTAATGAAATAGGTTCACCGGTTACATATCCTGTTCCGTTAGTCAACTCACTAAATACAGGAAGTGCATTGTTATAAGCATTGTCTGAAGTTACTGTCATTGAACCGAGAATACCATTTCCGTTATAAGCAGCTACTTCATCACCAATTTCTAAGCCATTAATATACATAGTATAAACAGGCTCGGCAGCATTACCGCCATCGAAAATTAAATGTGATGGATTGATAGTAGTTTTTCCGCTTAATTTCATCGGTTCAGGATAGATGATTTGACCCGGAGCAAACATTTTAACGAGATAACCTTGACCAGGCATAGCATCGCCAATTCCGTTAACCCATACAGGGCCAATTTTACGTAACATCTGACCTTGTGAGTCTCTGATGAAATCAAGATCGTCGCCTACAATAGTTTCAAATGCCATAAGAGCATCCATTCCCTCTGCAGGGAAATAACTTACAAACTGGAATCCTAATTCTACATCTATTGGACATCCAACAGGTACAGGTGAACCAAAGATTGTAAATGAATCAGGAGCAAACATCTTAACGAGATATCCTTCCGCAAACATCCAGTCACCAATTCCGTTAACCCAGGTAGGACCAATTTTACGTAACATCTGACCTGCTGAATTTCTAACGAAATCAAGATTATCATTTAATACATCAGCCATAACAACTGTCATATCAGGATCACCGGGATCAACTGCTGATGAAATAAACTGGAATCCTAAACTTAAGTCGAATGTTTGACATACAATTGACATGAAATCAATAGCTGCAACACTATACTCACCGTCGGCTGCCGGGAATACATCTCCTGTATAAGCATCTCCATAAGGATCGAAGAATTCATAGAGGAAGAAATCAGCCATTACTTGTTCACTACAATCCCAGCACTTGAATGAGAAATCATTACCTGCTTGATAACCGGGTTGTGTGGTTAATACACTAAATGCTGTTAA
>CAZBSL010000006.1:24602-35427 GCA_964494265.1 uncultured Bacteroidales bacterium | reverse complement strand
AAAATTTTCAAATACCAAACTTTCGGATAACTCAAATCTCTGGCCAAATGTATCCAATCCCAATTTGTTTGATTATCTTCGCTATAATAATCAGCGTGAAATTCTTCCTCATTTGAAGCGAGTGATTTATTGCCTTCTGAGGCAAAACATACAACAGCGATTTTCCCTCTTAAAATGGTCGTGTCAGATACAATTTGCTGTATAGGTTCACAGCCTGAAACAGTATTTATTGTACCTTCCAAAGTACCAATTAACTCATTACCACAATGAACAGGATCACCGGCAGCACCTTTAATTAAACTATCGCCAAGCTTTACTATCCTCCAATCTACAGTTCCATCATTATTATTTGCAACTTCAATTGCTTTAAGGATATATTCTTTATCTAATAAATCAAAATCAACTGCATACGCAAAAACTCTCGAAACTCCCACTTGAGTACTGAATGGGCCGGATCCCCATGATAACCATTCGCCCGGGCCTAAGCCACCAACAATAATATCTTCTGTCTTATCTGTTTTCAATGACTCAATATATAAATCTAAAATCTCTGTTCGCCGGTATGTTGTTGACATTCGATAATAATATATTGAACCTTCCTCAATGTCCTCATCTACAAAGCTATTTGTATTTATATCAGCTATTTCTGTCAAGATTTGACCGTTTCTAAATATTTTGTAAGAAATGGCATTATATCTTGCACTATTAACCGAAACATCCCATGATAAGACAATTGATTGTTCATCTTCTTCTAAAATTGCAGTTAAATTTGTTGGTGGAAGAATACCTAATCCCTCATTGATAACAGCTTCAATTGAAAGATGCTTAATTTGGCTAAATCCATACACAACTTTTGCAACAATATTATCGGGGCCAATAAGTACGTTTCTCGGAAAACCCTCAACACCAAAATTAACAGGATTTTCAGGTACATTATACATATATCTGTATAAACCTGTGTCTTTACTGCATAAGTAAAAACTCAAAGGAGGATCAAAAAGTGTTCTCCATCCCTCCCCATTTAAATATTCCCAGGTAAAACCGGGTGCATTATATCCTGATTCATTAATATAAAACATTGAAGTTACAGCATATAAATCACCTTGATCTTTCCCATACTTTTGCCAGCTTTCCTCTAAATACGGTGCTTCTTGGTTACAATGTGAGCATTGAGTAGAAGAAAAATCAATCCACACATATTTGTTCTGGGATGTTATATCATACAAATATTTCATTTGAGGTTCACCCCCATCGGAATCTTTCCAAAAAATATTAGGCACAAGGTCTCCCTCACCCAATACTTGTGAGAAACTTATTATACCACTCACAATAAATACCATTAAAAATAACACTTTTTTCATGTAAAATAAAAATTAAGTTTAAAAAAAAATACTCACTTTTGCAAAGCTATAATACTTACCCGATGAAAGCTTGAATTTAGGGGCTACAAAAGGGCTACAACTGATGAATAATAGAAATTAAAGTTTGTAAACATATTTACTTCCACTTTAAATTTTAAAAAAAATAAAACCAAAGCCTCCCCAAAGAATCTTAAAATAAATTCAAATCAAATCAATAACTAAAAGACTTAGAATTCTCTATGAAACAAAAGAATCAGTATTCAAAAAGCAATTATTCATTATAAAATCTACTGCCCGAATTTTCTTATGAAAAGCAGAATTAAACAAATTCTATTAATAAATAATAAGCATTCCGGTTAAATTTCTCTTATTTATTCTACTTATTGAAGAATAATCTTTAGAAATAGTTATGCTTAAAACAAGAAAAATATTGAAAACAATTTGTATGTTTGTTTTAATTAATTAAAAAAAATAATATGAATACCGAATAATTAAAATAGTGTTAAAGTATAGGCAATGAGTTAAATCGCAATCCAATACGAAATTAACCTTCTATCAACTTAAACCAAGAACAAACATAAATCATTATTAATAAATGAAAAGTAATAAACACACAAAATCAAGTTTTTATATTATAGGGCTAACTCTTGTAGCAACTTTTGGAGGTTTACTATTTGGTTATGATACAGCTGTAATTTCCGGAACAGTAGGCTCAATAGAGAAAGTATTTATTGAACCTTTTGAATTATCGGAAACGGCGGCAAGCTTTCGATTAGGCTTAGTAGTTTCCAGCGCATTGATAGGTTGCATAATAGGCGGAATAATGGGAGGATTAGTGAGCTTGCATCTTGGAAGAAAGAAGGGATTAATGATTGCCGCTATTCTATTTTTGTTTTCAGCCATAGGTTCATCTATGCCCGAAATGTTTATCAAGCCAATCGGAACGGCTGATCACACTTTTATTTATTTATTTGTATTTTACAGAATAATCGGAGGGATGGGTGTTGGTTTAGCATCAATGCTTTCTCCTATGTATATCGCTGAAGTTTCTCCTCCCGAAATTAGGGGGAAACTCGTTTCGTGGAATCAGTTTGCAATAATTTTGGGGATGTTGGTGGTATATTTTGTGAATTATTATATTGCTCTTCAGGGTGATGATATTTGGCTGAATAAAATCGGTTGGCGGCTGATGTTTGCCTCCGAAACAATTCCCGCAATATTGTTTCTTATTTTGTTATTCTTCATACCTGAAACGCCGAGATATCTTGTAATTCGTAATCAGCCCGAAAAAGCTTTTGAAATATTAAAAAGAATTAACGGGGCTGAAAAAGCTAAAATAATTTTAGAAGAAATTAAATCCACAATAATCCATAAATCGGGAAAATTATTTTCTTTTGGAATAATAATTATAGTTATAGGAATACTTTTATCTGTTTTTCAGCAATTTGTTGGAATAAATGTTGTTTTATATTATGCTCCCGAAATATTTAAAAACATGGGTTCGGGAACCAATTATGCTCTACTCCAAACAATAATTGTAGGTATTATTAATTTAACATTTACAGTTTTTGCAATTCTAACGGTTGATAAGTTTGGCCGTAAACCCTTACAAATTATCGGCGGTTTAGGAATGGCCGTTTTCATGTTTGCTTTAGGCTTTGCATTTTTCTCTGATTCACTTGGCTTGTCAGCATTGATTTTCATGTTGGGATATGTTGCATGCTTTGCCTTATCATGGGGGCCTGTTACATGGGTATTATTATCCGAAATTTTCCCTAACAGAATAAGGGGGAGAGCGATGGCTGTTGCAGTAGCAGCACAATGGATTTCCAATTATATGATTTCATCTACTTTTCCAATTTTAAATAACTCATCATTTTTAACTGAGAAATTTAATCATGGTTTTGCATATTGGATATACGGAGTAATGGGTATTTTTTCTGCATGGTTTGTTTGGAAATTAGTACCTGAAACAAAAGGCAAAACCCTTGAAGAAATGGAAAAACTTTGGAAAAATAAATAAGTAAATAAATAAACATGTATTTTATCGGATATGATATAGGTAGCTCATCTGTAAAAGCATCAATAATTGATGGCAATAGCGGTAAATGTTTAGCAACTTCCTTTTATCCTAAAAAGGAAATGAAAATCAGTTCACCCCGCCCTAGATGGGCTGAGCAAAATCCCGAAGATTGGTGGAAAAACTTAAAATTAGCTACACGGGAAATTTTACTCTCATCGGGTATTTCTTCAAGCGATATAAAATCAATAGGTATTTCATACCAAATGCACGGATTAGTTTTGCTCGACAAAAATGATGATGTATTACGCCCTTCAATTATATGGTGCGACAGCCGCGCAAGCAAGTTAGGAGAAGATGCTTTTCAAAAAATAGGAAAAGAAAAATGCTTAAGCAGGCTTTTGAACTCACCCGCAAATTTTACAGCATCAAAATTAAAATGGGTGAAGGAAAATGAACCTGAAACTTATGAAAAGATTAAGACAGTTATGCTTCCAGGCGATTATATAGCAATGCGATTGACGGGAGAAAAAAACACCACTATTTCAGGTTTGTCAGAAGGAATATTTTGGGATTTTGAAAAAAATGAGATTGCAGATTTCTTATTAAAATTTTATGGAATAGAAAAAAACCTCTTGCCTAATATTCTTCCTACTTTTTCAAACCAGGGAAAAATTTGCAAAAAAACAGCAAAAGAATTAGGCCTTAACAAAAACACACTAATTTGCTATCGCGCAGGCGACCAACCTAATAACGCATTTTCTTTAAATGTTATAAATCCCGGTGAAATAGCTGCAACAGCCGGTACTTCAGGAGTAATATACGGGATTAGTAATGAGATCAAATACGACTCATTTTCAAGAATAAATACATTTGCCCATGTCAACCACAGTTCAAAACAAAAAAGATTGGGTGTTCTTTTATGTATAAACGGAACTGGAATTCTAAATTCATGGGCAAAAAATAATATTGGTAATAATGCTTTTGGTTACGAAGAAATAAATGCTATGGCTGAAACTATTGCTATTGGTAGCGAGGGCCTTATTGTTTTGCCATTTGGAAATGGTGCTGAAAGAGTTCTTGAAAACAGAAATATTGGATCACAAATTCATGGATTAAATTTTAATCTACATAAGAAGGAACATATTTTCAGGGCTGTACAAGAGGGGATTGTCTTTTCACTGTATTATGGAATAAAGATAATGAAAGAAGTTGGTATTCAAATAAAAACTATTAAAGCTGGGAACGCAAATATGTTTCTTAGCAAGGTTTTTAGGGAAACTCTTGCAAATTTATCCGGCGCCACAATTGAATTATTCGATACTGACGGATCGGTAGGAGCTGCGAGAGGTGCAGGTATTGGTTACGGATTTTATAAAAATTATGGTGAGGCATTCAAAAGTTTAAAGAAAATAAATGTAATTGAGCCTGTTGTAAATAATAAAGCATATTCTGATTCATATAATAAATGGCTTAACATTTTAGATAAAGAATTAAAGGCTCAATAAAAATATTAAATAAAAAATAAAAAAATGGAATATTTTAAAGGAATAGAAAAAATTAAATTTGAAGGAAAAGATTCAGATAATCCTTTATCATTCAAATATTATGACAAAAACAAAGTAGTTGCTGGAAAAACCATGAAAGAACATTTCCGATTTGCAGTTGCATATTGGCACACAATGAAAGGATGCGGCGCCGATATGTTTGGATGGGGTAGTTACAATAGGCCATGGGAAAGAGGTAAAAACCCTATGGAAATTGCCGAGAAAACTCTTGATGCAGCATTTGAATTCTTTACAAAATTAGGTGTTTCCTTTTATTGTTTTCACGATCGAGACATAGCCCCTGAAGGCAGCAATTTTGCCAAATCATATTCAAACCTTTATAAAATAATTGAAAAAGCTAAACAACTTCAAAAAGATACGGGAGTTAAACTGCTTTGGGGAACTGCAAATCTTTTTTCAAATCCGCGATTTATGCATGGAGCCGGAAGCAATCCCGATCCACATGTTTTTGCTTACGCTGCCTCGCAAGTAAAAAATGCTATGGATGTTACAAAAGAACTCGGTGGTGAAAATTATGTGTTTTGGGGAGGAAGAGAAGGTTACGAAACTTTATTAAACACAAATTATAGACAAGAGCAAGAACAGTTGGCGAGATTTTTCGAAATGGCTGTGGATTATAAAAAGGAAATAGATTTTAAAGGAACACTACTGATTGAACCCAAACCCAAAGAACCAACAAAACATCAATATGATTTTGATGCGGCTTCTATTTTGAATTTCCTTAGAACTTATGGCTTATTTGATGACTTCAAACTTAATATTGAGGCAAACCATGCCACACTTGCCGGACATACTTTTCAGCATGAATTAAACGTCGCCTCTGCAGCCAGCCGTTTAGGAAGCATTGATGCTAATACCGGCGACGCCTTGCTTGGATGGGATACTGATCAATTCCTAACTAATATATATGATGCCGTTTATGCCATGTTGGTTGTATTGAAACAAGGAGGCCTGGGAACGGGTGGTTTTAATTTCGATGCTAAGCTCAGGAGAGGTTCAACAGATTTATCCGATCTTTTTTATGCTCATATAGGCTCAATGGATGCTTTTGCAAAAGGACTATTGATAGCTAATGAAATTATTAAAGATAAAATTATTGATAACTTTATTGAAGAAAGGTATCGCGGGTATAAAAAAGGAATAGGCCTTAAAATAATGAACAAAGAAATTGATTTTATAGAATTGGAAAAATGGATTCTTCAAAATGATGAACCACTAATTAAAAGCGGAAAACAAGAGTATTTAGAAAATATTATAAATACATACTTGAGAAAATATTAAAATATTTTATTAAAATAAAAAATCAAAGCATCTTAAATATTAAACAAAAAATGTAAAAATGAAAAAAATATTCCTGATCATACACATCTCATTATTTTTCATGATAATTAATGCACAAAATACAGATTATAAAAATCCAAACATAGCAATCGAAAAACGAGTCTCAAATTTAATTTCGCAAATGACAATTGAGGAAAAGGTTGCACAATTATTAAGTACACATCCTCGAAAACTTGCAATTGACAATTCCGAACTAATTAGTCCTGAAATTCTGGAAACAATGTTTAGCAATGGTATTGGAATGATGAATCCGCAATTTGACGGAACACTTGAAGAAACCGTAAAAATGCGAAATCAATTGCAAAATTATTTAAAAGCAAAAACAAGGCTTGGTATTCCTGTAATTTTCATTGATGAAGGCCATCATGGCTTGATGAATCCCGGCACAAACGTATTTCCTCAAACTATAGGATTGTCATGTTCATGGGATCCCGATTTCATTGAAAACTTATATAATTTTATTGCAGAAGAAGCAAATGCAAGAGGAACAAATTTAGTACTTTCTCCTGTGATTGACGTTTGCCGCGACCCGCGCTGGGGCCGCACGGGAGAGACTTGTGGCGAAGACCCGTATTTGACCGGAATTTTGGGAGCAGCAATGGTAATGGGATTTCAGGGCAGCAATAACGGAAGCATTGCCCCCGGCCATGTTGCTTCAACACTAAAACACTTTGCCGCTTACGGGCAACCGGAAGGAGGCTTAAATCAATCACCCGGAAACTTTTCTTTGCGAGTTTTACGCGAATTTCATTTTGAGCCCTTCCGATTATGTATTAAAAATGCTAAACCTGCCTGTGTTATGGCTTCCTACAACGAAATTGATGGAATACCTTCGCATGCAAACAAATGGTTGTTAACTGATATTTTGTTTAAAGAATGGGGATTTAATGGAGTTGTTGTGTCCGATTGGTACGGTATTGATCAGTTATGGAAAAAACACAAGGTTGAAGAAACTGAAATAAACGCTGCACTTAGAGCCTTCAAAGCCGGAGTAACTATTGACCTACCTTATGGATCAAATTATGCCCATCTAATTGAGCTGGTCAAAGAAAACAAAATCAGCGAAAGTGACTTAAATCATGCAGTTTCAAAAATCCTGACACTTAAATTTAAACTCGGATTATTTGATAATAATAAAGACATTGATCCGGAAAATGCGAAAAAGAAATCAGCTGATATCAAAGGCCGAAAACTTGCATTAAAAGCAGCCGAAAAATCTATGGTTCTTTTAAAAAACGAAAACAATTTACTTCCAATCAAAAAAAATCAATATAAAAAAATAGCTATTATCGGGCCTTGTGCTGCAACAAATTATCTCGGCGATTACTCAGGCGTTCCAAATAAAAATGTTTCGCTTTTAGAAGGATTAAAAAATAAAGTCGGCAATGATTGTGAAATTCTTTATGCAGAGGGATGTATGATTTCAAAAAACGGTGATACAATAAGTTTGAATAATTACCAGTTTCTTGATAAAACTGATTTTCCTTCACATGAAGAAAATCTTAAACTTATAAATCAGGCTGTTGAAGTCGCAAAACAAGCTGACTTTGTGATTATTGCAATTGGCGAAAACGAACAACTTTGTCGCGAAGCATGGATGTCGGAACACTTTGGTGATGCATGTACTTTAGAATTGTTAAGCGATCAGGATGAATTGGTTAAAGCTGTTATGGCCATAGACAAACCTGTATTAGTTTATTTGATGCATGCCCGCCCACTTGCAATAAATTGGATTGCAGAAAATGTCCCTGCAATTATCGATGGCTGGTATATGGGCCAGGAAGCAGGAAATGCTTTTGCAAATATTTTATTTGGAGAAACATGCCCTTCAGGGAAACTCACAATAACTTACCCAAGTTCGGTTGGTCAAATACCTTTGTATTATAACCATAAACCAAGTGCTCAATACTTTGATTTTGTTACAGGCAAACCCTTAGCAATATTTCCTTTCGGATACGGATTAAGTTATACTGATTTTGAATATTCAAACCTAAGATTATCAAGCGATAAAATGAGTAAAGAAACATCAATTGATGTAAAAATTGATATTACGAACACAGGCAAAGTTAAAGCTGATGAAATTGTTCAATTATATATAAATGACAAAGTAAGCTCGGCAACAAGGCCTGTTAAAGAATTAAAAGATTTTTCCAGAATCAGCCTCAATCCGGGTGAAACTAAAACCGTAACATTTCATATTGATAGATCAAAATTAGCTTTTTGGAATGCGGATATGAAATATGAAATCGAACCGGGATATTTTGAAATTATGGTTGGCAAATCTTCTGTTGATTTTCTGAAAACAGAGCTTTTAGTAACTGAATAAAATAATTAATAATTAAAATAATGAATAAATTCACTCAACTTCTAATTTATAGTTTATGCTTTTTATTATCAGCATGTTCCGTTGATAAATCTTATCAAAAAATTAATAATGGGATTCTCGTTCATTTTGAAAAAGCTGATTTAAAAATCAATGTTTTTGATCAAAATATAATTCATGTAGAGTACGATCCTACTGATTCTCTTCCTGAAAGACCAAGCCTGATTGTTGATAAAATCCCAACTAAGATTAAATTTAACGTTAAAGAAAACAATGGAATAATCAATCTGCAAACAAATTGCCTTGAATTAGTAATTGATTCAAAAACCGGCTTGATTGATTTTCTTGATAATAATGGAAATATTTTATTAAAAGAAAAATCAAGAAATATTACTGCTGATGTCGTTATGGACGAAAACGTTTATAATACAAAACAAAAATGGACAATATCCAATGATGAAGGAATTTACGGTTTAGGCCAACTTCAAGACGGTTATATGAATTTTAGAGGAACAAGCGACACTCTGATTCAAACAAACACAGTTGCCGTAAATCCATTCCTGATTTCAACAAAAGGATACGGAATACTTTGGGATAATTATTCAAAAACTATTTTTAATGACGATGAAGCCGGAGCAAGTTTTTGGTCGGAAGTTGGTGATAAAATTGATTATTATTTCATTGCCGGAGAAAATATGGACAAAGTTATTGCCGGTTATCGTGATTTAACAGGACAAGCACCAATGTTTGGGAAATGGGCATTTGGCTATTGGCAAAGCAAAGAACGATACAAGGATGCAGAGGATTTGCTAAGTATTGTCAAACAATACAGAAAAAGAAAAATCCCAATTGATAATATTGTACAAGATTGGTGTTACTGGGCCGATTATAATGAAAACGACGAAAAAAAAACATGGGAAAGTGCAAAAGAATTATGGAGCTCAATGTATTTTCATCCTTCAACTTATCCTGATCCTGAAAAAATTATTGCAGAAATTCACGATAAATACCATATGCATTACATGATCTCCATTTGGCCGGCATTAGGGCCCGAAACCGAAATTTACAATGAATTGAATAAAAAAGGATTTATTTACTCTCCCGAGCATTGGAGTTCAGGATATTTGTACGATGCTTTTAGTGAAGAAGCCCGTAATATATATTGGAAACACATCAAAAAAGGTTTAATATCCAAAGGTGTTGATGCACTTTGGATGGATGGCACAGAACCTGAACTTGGCGATCAACATACTTTTGAAATATCGGAAAATAATATTAAAAAGTTCGGAAATACTCGGCTTGGAACTATGGCCAGAAACTTGAACGCTTTCTCTTTAATGACTACCAAAGGTGCATATGAAAATTTTAGAAAAGATTTCCCTGAAAAAAGATTTTTCACTTTAACACGTTCAGCATTTTCAGGGCAACAAAAAAATGCAGCCGTTACATGGTCGGGCGATATTAATGCTCGCTTTGATGTAATGCGCGATCAAATTTCATCAGGCTTAAATTTTTGTATGGCAGGTATTCCTTACTGGACTACCGATATTGGAGCATTCTTCCTTAGAGGCCATGATGTTGGCAAAGGGCCTGGTTTATATCCTGATGGACACAGCGATCCGTCGTATCAAGAATTATATGTCCGTTGGTTTCAATATGGGGCTTTCTGTCCGATCTTCCGCTCTCATGGGACACATACTCCACGCGAAATTTGGCAATTTGGCGAAAAAGGCGATTGGGCTTATGACGTTTTATTAAAATTTGATAATTTACGTTACAGACTGATGCCATACATATATTCTATAGCATGGAAAGTTACGAATGATGGATACACTATGATGCGTGGCCTTGCAATGGATTTCACACATGATAAGAAGGTTTACAATATTGATAACGAGTTTATGTTTGGCCCATATTTTTTGGTAGCTCCTGTTACCGAACATCAGTATTTTCCTCTTGATAAAGAAAACAAGGCCAATTTTAAAAACATCAAAGACATTGAACTTTATCTGCCCGCCGAAACAGTATGGTACGATTTCTGGACTGGAGAAGCGTATCAAGGAGGACAAATTATTAAGCGGAAAACTCCAATTGATATTATGCCTCTGTTTGTTAAAGCCGGATCAATAATACCTATGGGGCCTGAAATTCAATATGCCACAGAAAAACCTGCCGACCCTATTGAATTAAGGATTTATACAGGTGCTGATGC
>CAZBSL010000006.1:19615-24502 GCA_964494265.1 uncultured Bacteroidales bacterium | reverse complement strand
ATTCAATTTAACAAATAATTAACTAAAATTGAGATAAAAAAGAAAGAGAGTTTTGTTTTTTTAATTAATTAGTATTTTATTTGCAAAATGTTTTTATCAGAAATGATAATATTATTTTAACCATTAACCAATACCTATGAACATTTTTATTGCAAAATTAGATTTTAACACTCAAGAAGACAGCCTAAAAGAGGCTTTTGAAGTTTTTGGAGATGTTAGTTCTGTAAAAATTATTACAGACAAATTTACCGGTCGTTCCAAAGGTTTTGGATTCATCGAAATGCCTGATGATGACGAAGCTAACTCTGCCATTGATAAACTTAACGAAAGTGAACTTGATGGAAGAACAATTATTGTAAAGAAAGCGAAACCAAAGGAAGAAAATAGTCGTTATAACAGCAGAGGTAATTCAAACCGCGATCGTTATTAAAGATTTTGAATTTTTTAATTAATGAAAAGGTTTCTAAAAAATGTTTTTAGAAACCTTTTTTTTATCCTTTAAATGGCTTGCCATCTTGCCAAATTTGAAGAAATAAATTCAAGAATATTCTTATGTTCTTCTTTTCCTGTCCCTTTCACTGATAATACTTGCCCGAAAGAAATGTAAATTTGTTTTTTTCGATTGATAGGCCCAAGCTCTTTAATGTATTTTCCGTTTTCCCAAAAGTCGGTTTTTATCGCAACAGGAATAATTTTAACTTTTGCCTTACTTGCTAATTTTACGCCTAAAGAATTAAATTCCTTGGGAATAAATTCAACTCTTCTTGTACTTTGAGGAAATATTACAATTGATTTTCCACTTGCTAATATTTTTTCACCTTCATCCATAACTATTTTAAAATCTTCTCTTGAATTCGATCGGCTGACAACAATCGGTTTTCGTGAACGCATTATTGAGCCAAAAAAAGGATGTGAAACAAGGCTGTCTTTCACAACAAAAGTTATTTTTTTTATTGGGTTAATAATGCAAGGAAATACCATTGTTTCCATTGTACCCATGTGATTACTAACGAAAACCACAGGCCCCTCACAATTTCGCAAATAATCTAATCCTGTAATATGAATTTTCCCACCGCAATTTTCAATTAACTTAAAAATTGCGTATGATGACAATTCCCACTCTTTATCATCATAAACTCCTGTTAAAGCAAGCTTTCTGGTTTTTAAAACAAATTTTAGGAACTTAAAAACAAAATAGATGCGAGTATTAAGCATTAATTTATCAAGAAATACACGTTTGGTGTTTTTTGGAGTATCGTAATTATCGGAAGTAAAAAAATTATTATTCAAAGCTTTAATTCTTTTTTATATTAAAAATGACATTCTTTTTAGCGATAAAAATAATTAATTTTTGTTGATTAGGAAATAAATCTGCCACAGATTTACTGATTGTAAAATTATTTATTTTGTATGAAAATGAAAAATCCAAAATTTAATCTGCTAATCTGTGGCTTATTAATTGGATATAAAAATAATCTTAAAATATTATTTTACGGCTTACTTTGTGATTTTATTATTATATTTTTGCCTTATGGAAAACAACGCAAACAATTCTATAGGCAAAGTTCAGGAAGTAGCTGAGAAAGTAAAAAGTAGAAGGGTTAGGCCTGTGTCTGGTCAGGCTTTCCCTGAGCATGGAAAGTTACCGCCTCAGGCTGTTGATATGGAAGAAGCTGTTCTTGGTGCAATTATGCTCGAAAAAGATGCTTTAACTGCTGTTATTGATATTCTTAAACCCCAAGTATTCTACAAAGAAGCTCATCAAAAAATATTTTCGGCAATTTTGATATTGTTTTCCAAAGCCGAACCTGTTGATATTCTCACGGTAACAAATCAATTAAAAAGCAGCGGGGAACTTGAAATTGTAGGTGGCCCGTTTTATATTACACAATTAACAAACCGAATCGCATCGGGTGCAAATGTTGAATTTCATGCCAGAATAATATCACAAAAATTTATCCAACGCGAATTAATCAGAATATCATCGGATATTATCAAAGATGCTTACGAAGATACTACAGATGTTTTTGACTTGCTCGATAAGGCAGAAAGTAATTTATTTGCTGTCAGCGAAAGCAATCTACGACGAAACTTTGAAAATATGTCGGAATTAGTAAGTGAAGCCATTAAAGAAATTCAAGCTGCAAAAGATCAGGATGGGCATTTGCGAGGTGTTCCATCAGGTTTTACGGAACTGGACCGTATTACTTCAGGTTGGCAAAAATCAGATCTTATAATCATTGCATCGCGTCCGGGTATGGGAAAAACGGCTTTTGCTTTATCAATGGCAAGAAATATGGCTATTGATTTTAATAAACCGGTTGCCGTTTTTTCATTAGAAATGGCGTCGATTCAGTTGGTTACAAGACTGATATCATCAGAAACACAACTTTCGTCCGATAAACTGAAAAAGGGAAATCTCGAAAATTATGAGTGGCAGCAATTGAATTCACAAATTAATAAATTGATGGATGCACCTATTTATATTGACGATACCCCCGGCCTTTCTATTTTTGAATTACGTGCAAAATGCCGCCGGCTTAAAGCCCAGCATAATATAGAATTGATTTTGGTTGATTATTTGCAATTAATGAGTGCTGCTGCCGACCAAAAATCAAATCGTGAGCAGGAAATCAGTTTAATTTCACGTTCATTGAAAGGGCTTGCAAAAGAATTGAATATTCCAATTCTTGCTTTGTCACAATTAAGTCGTGCAGTTGAAACTCGTGCAGGATCAAAAAAACCTATTCTTTCCGACTTGCGTGAATCGGGTGCAATTGAGCAGGATGCAGATATGGTTTTGTTTATTTATCGCCCCGAATATTATAATATTGATCAGGATGAGGACGGAAATCCGACTACAGGAAGTGCCATTATAAATATTGCCAAACATCGTAATGGTGCCTTGGGTGATATTTCATTGCGTTTTATTAATCAATTTGCAAAATTTGTTGATCCCGAAAACACCGAATATTCTCCCGTTGAGAACATGGAAGCAAATACAAATTTTGATAATCAACAAAATGTTCGCACAATTCCTTCAAAAATGAATGATATGAATGAGGAGGATGTACCGTTTTAAAAAATTCAATCTCAAAGTTTATGCTGATATCAAAAACACGGTAGGTTTTTTATGAATTTCGGGTTTGAGTTTTTTCCACTCAAAAATTGATTTAGAAGCAATATATTCATTTTCGAGAGTCAGGTTGCAGGCTATGCAAACTTGCGTTTTGTTTGAACAAACTTTTATCAATGAATTAAAAACCTGTGTGTTTCTATAAGGTGTTTCAATAAAAACCTGTGTTTGATTTTTCGTAAAAGATAGGTTCTCAAGTTCCTTTATTTTTTTTATTCTTTCGTTTTCTTTTATGGGCAAGTATCCGACGAAAGCAAAATTCTGTCCGTTAAATCCTGAAGCCATTAAAGAAAGAATAATCGATGAAGGGCCCGTCAAAGGTATTACTCTGATATTGTATTTATGTGCCCTTTTTACAATTTCAGCACCGGGATCGGCAACACAAGGCACTCCGGCTTCGGACAACAATCCGACATTTTTACCTATTTTTAATGATTCAAGATAATATACTGATTCTTCGGGTCTTGTATGCTCATTCAAAACATTAAAAATCACTTTATCAAAATCTTTTCTATAATTTGCTTTTCGCAGAAATCTTCGTGCCGAACGCAATTCCTCGACAATAAACTCGTCAAGAGAATCAATTATTGCATAATTATATTGTGGAATAACTTTGTCGGTATTATCATTACCAAGGGTTGTCGGAATTAAATATAAAATACCCGAATTTTTCATGTTTACCATGGTATTTTGTTTAGATCAATATTTCCTCCGGAAATTATTATACCTATCCTTTTATTTTCAAAATATTTTCTGTTTTCAAGAATTGCAGCTAAAGGAACCGCCGAAGAAGGTTCAACAATTATTTTCATTCTTTCCCAAATCAATTTCATGGCTTTAATAATTGATTCTTCACTAACTGTCATTATTTCATTTACATATTCACAAATAATCGGGAAAGTTAAAGAACCGAGCGAGGTAAATAAACCATCGGCTATTGTATTTGGATTGATGGAAGGGATGAACTTTTTTTGATAAAATGACCTGTAAGCATCATCGGCTTGCTTTGGTTCGGCAGCAATGACTTTTGTTCCGGGCGAAAAATAATAAGTTGCCAAAGCGGTCCCGCTTAGTAATCCGCCTCCACCTACAGGTGCCATAATAATATCCAATAATTCAACATCTTCGATTAGCTCTTTGGTTGCAGTTGCTTGCCCTGCAATAATTTTATAATTATTGTAAGGATGTATTTCGACGGCTTGTGTTTTTTCAATTATTTTTTCAAGGGTTTTTTCCCGCGAATCAAGGTTTGATTCGCAAAAGGTAATTTCTCCACCATAATTCTTTACTGCAGCTATTTTTACTTTAGAGGAATTTTCGGGCATCACAATGTAAGCGTTTGTATTTCTTAATAGTGCAGCTCTTGCCAACGCCTGTGCATGATTTCCCGACGAATGAGTTGCAACTCCATTTTTCAAATCATCTTCGGAAAGGGAAAATATTGCATTAACCGCCCCTCTTGATTTAAAAACTCCTGCTTTCTGCAAATTCTCACATTTAAAAAATATCTCAGTATTAAAAAGTGAGTTAATATTTTCAGAACTTAAAACAGGCGTTCGATGAACAAAATTCTTTATCCTTTTTGCAGCCTCAACAATAATTTTTTTGTCGGGGGTATTATTTTTTTCCAATCTAATTAGATTAAATTAACTAATTTTTTTGTAAAAATATAAAAAAATTAGTTAGCAGAGAAAGCAAAATGCAACACATTTAAACAGACTCAAAGTCAATGATGAAAGATTCTAAAAAGG
>CAZBSL010000006.1:11661-19515 GCA_964494265.1 uncultured Bacteroidales bacterium | reverse complement strand
AAAATGCAACACATTTAAACAGACTCAAAGTCAATGATGAAAGATTCTAAAAAGGCTAAATTATAACATATGCATGAAACTTGGTTTTCAAACTTCTCCTATTTCTATTCCGTTTTTTTGTATTGCAACAGCCGTTTCTATATCATAATCAGATAAATCAAGCCAATATTTTACCTTATCAGTCATTATATTCTATTTTTAATAATGGTCATTTCAAAGGTACAAAAATTTGAATTGTATTTTCAAATAATTTACTATTCTCCTATAATTCACTACTTTTACCTATCCTGAAAACTATGAACAAGACTCTATCCTTTATACTTTAATCTTCTTATCCAAATCATCAACATAGGATTTAAACTGCTTATCGGTTTCAGAGAGATTATTTACTGTCCGGCATGCGTGCAATACTGTTGCATGGTCTTTATTGCCACAATGAAGCCCTATTGTTGTAAGGGATGAATTAGTATGTTTTTTTGAAAAATACATTGCCAACTGTCTTGCCTGAACAATATTTCTCTTTCTTGTTTTTGAATTAATTTGCTCAATTTGAATATTAAAATAATCGCAAACAGTTTTTTGAATATGATCAATTGATATTTCTCTTGCAGTATTTTTAACAAATTTGTCTATCATTTGCTTTGCAAGGTCAATAGTAATGCTTTTTTTGTTCAAAGACGATTGTGCAAGAATTGAAATTAAAGCACCTTCAAGTTCTCTAACATTTGTCGTGATTGAATAAGCAAGATAATCGACAACATCATTTGGAATTTTAATGCCATCTTTATACAGCTTTTTCTGAAGAATGGCAATTCTTGTTTCAAAATCAGGCGTTTGTAAATCGGCAGCGAGTCCCCATTTAAACCTTGACAAAAGTCGGGGTTCTATGCCTTTCATATCAATAGGTGCCCTATCAGAAGTTAGGACAATTTGTTTATCTCTCTGATGCAGGTGATTAAAAATATGAAAAAATACATCTTGCGTTTTTTCCTTCCCTGATAGAAATTGAATGTCATCAATTATGAGAACATCAATCATTTGATAGAAATGAATGAAATCGTTTTGATTGTTATTTCTAACTGAATCAATAAATTGGGCAATAAATTGCTCGGTAGAAACATATAATACAATTTTATCAGGGTATTTGATTTTTACTTGAATTCCAACTGCATGAGCTAAATGTGTTTTACCTAAACCCACATTACTATAAATAAATAACGGATTAAAAGAGGTTTCACCCGGCCTTTCAGCAACCGCAAATCCGGCTGAACGTGCCAATCTGTTACAATCGCCTTCAATAAAGCTGTCGAATGAATAGCTTTCTACCAATTGCGATTGAACTTTAATTTTTCTAAGTCCCGGTATTATAAATGGATTTGGAATCTCCTTTGATTTACCTTTATTTAAATCAATTGGCATAGCGATGGATGGATTTTGTGTTGCTTTTGTGTTTGTGGTTGGTACTTGTATTGTATATGGTTTTCTCTGATTAAATGAACTATCAATAACAATACTGTATTCTAATCTTCCGTCAGCACCTAATTCTTTTCTTAAAGTTTTTTTTAATAAATTAATATAATGTTCTTCCAACCATTCATAAAAAAACTGACTTGGAACTAATATGGTCAAAACATTATTTTCAAGTTTTATGGGAACAATTGGTTCAAACCACGTTTTAAAACTTTGATACGGTATATTATCTCTAATTATTGCAAGACAATTTCCCCATACCTTGCTGAATGATTTTCCCATTGTAATTTTAAATAGCTGATTTTTAATTAACTAATTTTTGATCTGGCTTTTTTTATAATTTTTTTTTCGAAGTTGATTTTAAACCTATGGTTTTCAATACAAAAATATTTTTAATGTTCTCTAATTATTTTTCAACAAAACAAAGGAAAAAAAAGTTAAAAAAAAAAAATAATAACTATTGACTTTTAACTTTTTTTGTCGTATATGCACATAATATTAGTAAACTTGCCAATTGTCTGTATAATTGATATATGTATAATATTAAACTGTGTGTATGTAGCGGATTGATAGGCCATTAATGTTTTTTAAACTTTTATAAACTTTTTTTGAATTATTTTTTCTGACTGAGAAAATAATTTTGCATTTCAAATCAAAAACATTTTCCAATTGCTCCAATTTTTCTTCTTTAATTATTTTCATCACATTATTCATGGCAAGATAATCGTACTCGATTTCATATATTTCTTTAATGATTTTTGTAATAATTTCCGAATTTTCGAGAGCAAGAGCCGTTGAGGTTTTATAAGCATTAATTAATCCGGGAACTCCTAATTTTGTGCCACCATAATATCTGATAACAACTATTAAAATATTGGTGAGATCATTTGATAATATTTGTCCGAAAATAGGTTTACCTGCAGTACCCGAGGGTTCTCCATCATCATTTATTCTATATGCCGATTTATCAAAACCTAATTGATAAGCATAACAATGATGGGTGGCATCATAATATTTTTTTCGAATTACTTCAAGCTTTTCCTTTGTTTCATTTTCGGAAATAACCGGAATTGCAAGAGCTATAAATTTACTTCCACGATCTTTAAAAATCCCTGTTGATTGTGTTTTAATAGTTTTATATATATCTTCAAAAAGCATTTTTCCATTCTAAATTTCGATAAAATTAAAATAAAAATTATTACGTAAAATAATAATTAGAATTATGTGAAGTTAGTAAATGAAACACAATTATTGATTTTATTGATTGTGTACTTATTAATGGTTTTATAGCTCAAAAAAAAAATGTTATGAAAAATATGAATAAAGAGATATTAGAATTATCTAAGAAATATAAAGATTACACCGCACAAAATCTTTCAAAACTAATAAAAATCAAATCCTTAAGCTTACAGGAAAAAGAAGTTCAGTTGGAATTAAAACGACAAATGGAAGAAGCAGGTTTTGATGAAGTAAGAATTGATGGCTTGGGAAATGTGATCGGACGAATTGGAAACGGAAAAAAAATACTTGCGATTGATGGTCATATTGATACCGTTGACATAGGAAATATCGAAAATTGGGATTTTGACCCTTTGTCGGGAGAGGTGAGTGGTGGTTTCGTCCATGGGCGTGGAACTGTTGATCAGGAAAGTGGAGTTGCCTCATTTGTTACGGCTGGCAGGATTTTAAAAGAACTCGGATTCGATAAAGACCTTACAATATATTTTGTTGGAAGTGTAATCGAAGAAGATTCGGAAGGATTATGCTGGAATTACATTATTGAAGAAGATAAAATCCGGCCTGAGCTTGTTATCAGTACTGAGCCTACCAATTTAAATATTTACAGAGGCCATCGCGGGCGTATGGAAATTGAAGTGTCATTTAAGGGAATTTCAGCCCATGGATCGGCCCCCGAAAGAGGGAAAAATGCAATTTATATGGCTTCAAAGGCATGTCTTGAAATCGAAAAACTCAATGAAAAACTTAAAGATGACGACTTTCTCGGTAAAGGTAGTGTAACTATTTCTGAGTTTATTTCAGGGAGTCCTTCGTTATGTGCAGTTGCCGATTATGCAAAAATTCACCTTGACCGTAGATTAACATGGGGTGAAACCAAAGAGTCGGCAATTGCCGAAATTGAAAACATAGTAAAAAATATGGATGCTGAAGTCAGAGTTCCTATTTATAAAGAAAAAGCATATACAGGCCTGGTTTATCCAATGGAAAAATACTATCCGACATGGAAAATTCCCGAAGATCATATTGCTGTACGGAAATCTGCAGAAATAATCCGTGAAATGTTCGGAAAAGAACCTTTAATTGATAAATGGACTTTTTCGACAAATGGTGTTACTATTAATGGTGTGTATGGAATACCTGTAATTGGTTTTGGCCCGGGAAATGAAATTCTGGCACATGCCCCAAACGAAAAAGTGCCTGTAAATGATCTAATCGTTGCGGCTGCGTTTTATGCAGCCTTTGCTTATAAGTTTTAAAAAACAAAAAGCATAAACAGCGATATGATTACTCCAGAAAATAATAAAATAACTGTAGTATATCCCATTATATCTCTGATTTTCAGTTTTGCAACGGCCAGAAGCGGTAAAGCCCAAAATGGCTGTACAAGATTTGTCCAGGCATCTCCCCATGCAATTGCTATAATTGTTGTTGAATAAGGTACGTCTAAAACTTTTGAAGCCGGAATCATAATCGGGCCTTGTACAGCCCATTGCCCGCCTCCCGAAGGCACAAAGAAATTCACAATCCCTGCCGAAAGAAAGGTAAAAAACGGAAGTGTAGTTTGATTTGAAATATTTACAAATACTTCCGAAAGCGAAACCGCAAGGCCTGAATGTATCATCATTCCCATAATACCGGCATAAAACGGAAATTGCAAAACAATCCCACCACAAGTTTTGATTCCTTCGTTAACTGCTCTAACATACTTAATTGGGGATTTATGCAAAATTATTCCGAGAATAAGAAAAATAAAATTAACAATATTTAAACTTATATTTCCTTTGTTATAAAAATAATTAATTATGAAAACCAAACCAATCGCACCAATTAACATTGAAAGTATCCAAGAATTTTCAAGTTTTTCGGCAAATGTCATCTTGCTTATCGGTTGAATTTGTGCTTTTTTATCATGTTCAAATAAAGCAGGGTCAGCTTCAATGATTTCGGCTTTATTTTTTGGAATCATTAATTTGTTTATCAAAGGAATTGTGATCAGAAAAACTATAATTAATAAAATATTCTTCCAAAAAAAGATTGTATCAGCTACCGGAATAATCATTCCGTCACCAAATTCCTGCATAATATTATCGGCACCGGCAACTTTGAGCGGGATTGAACCTGAAAAACCAACATGCCAAACAATAAAACCTGAATATGCACTTGCAACCAATAAGGGGTAATGTATTCCTTTGATGTTTTTTGCAAGCTCTCGGGCAATTAAAGCACTTACAATTAAACCAAAACCCCAGTTTAACCAGCATCCGATTATCATAACAACAGTCACAAGAATTATTGCTTGAGTGGGAGTTTGTGCTATTTTTGATATTGATTTTAATGAATTATGAATAGGTTTAGATGTTGCTAAAGCGCTTCCGGTTACAAGTATCAAAACCATTTGCATGGCAAATTCAAGGAACATCCAGATTCCATCACCAAAATATGTAGTCATTTTTAGAGGGGAAACTCCTTGAATAAAAATTCCTAAAATAAAGACTATTAAAGTCAAAATTAGAGCAAATATGAAGGCATCGGGTAAAAATTTTCTGGTAATTTTCGAGAAGAAATTTCCTAAAATTCTAATCATTGATTTTTAAATTAAAAACAAGGATTGCAAATATATCATTTCTGTCAGTTTAAAATCATTTTACAATGCAATTTCTTTTCAAAAAAATCATGATCGGTTTAAAATATAATTTCCAATTCTGCATTGCAGACAAAGCTTTTTCTTACAAAATGAGTTTTTTAATTCTATCAAAGCCTGCGTTTTTGCTGCTGTTTTTACATCAACTCCAAGGGATTTCCATTTTTTTATGGTCGAATTATTTTCACCTTTTATATTTTCAAGAAAAGCCATCGCCTTCTCCTTAAAAGTAAAATTGCTTTTCTTTAAACCATATAAAAACATGAATGGTACAACTGTATTAATAAAAATTAAATTTCTTGCATTTTCCCCCAATCTCTTTTTTCTGCGATGAGATTGTTTTTCGAAAACGTAATGTGTATCCCAATAATCAGAAGCATTCAGATCGAATAATTTTTTTAAGCTTTCAATATTATTAGATTCCATGACTTTTGAAAATAATCCTGAGGATTTAGAAATTAAATGAGCAAATTGAGAAATTCTAATAGGAGGAAAATTTGATGGCCTTAATCTTAAAAATTTCCATAGATGAGAATCAATTGGCTCTAATGAAAATTTATTCTTTAAGAATTGATATTCCGCGAATAATTGTTTTGGGTATCCATCATTAAAATTTGAATTTAACAAACCGGCTTGCCCAAATAGCATAGCCTCAAGTTGAAAAACGCTGTTCTTATGCTTTGCCAAATACTTTATTGGTAATGATTTTGCCAGCAATTCAAATGCATCGGAATTTACTTTAAACCCAAAATTTGAAGCAAGACACTCATAAAAAGTTTTTTCCCAATTATTTTTATTCGCAGTTAACTTGCAATCAATGAGCTCAGTTTTAGTCTTTAAGCGTTCTATCAACAAAACATCCAACCAATTATTAAGCACAAAAGGATCAACATCCGAAAACTGTTTCTCACAAGGTATCCATGATTTACTCAGCATAAAATCTTTATATCTGAAATATAGTTTCTTGCTAAATTTCCCTTTGAGTTCCAGACAAGGTATTAATTCTCCGTTTCTTCTTCTAACAATGGCATCATCTTCAAATACAACATGTAAAATAATATTATTATAAGCATTATTTTGATGATGTTTGTGTATAAACCAATCTGATGAATTAATATGAACCTCAACATTACCGGCCCACAACGTATTATCAATTCTTATTTTTGCATTAAAAAAATCAGGGCCGGCATCAAAATTAATTTCTCCGGTATCAATAATTTCTATCTTTTTCCCATCCGAAGAATTAATTTGATTTTGGAACAAACGGTATCTCCACAAGTATTGCAAAAACTCCTCATTCATAAAATCATTATTTTTTATAAAATTATAAAAAACTATTTAACCAACAAACAAATTTATTTTATATTAATCACCTAATTGATAGTTTTCTATCAAAAATTATTTTTTTTAAAGAAATTAATATTCTAAATATTTTGGATATTGAATCAAAAATTGTAATTTTGTACATTAAACCACGAAATTTGGGGTTTATAAATATGAAGGAATTAAGTGTTTTAGTTTCAGGAATTGAATACAAGGTTAAGAAACTGATTAATCAAAATAATCAACAAGAAGCTGAAAAAACAAGTTTAATAAATGAAAATAATAATTTAAATAAAATAATTAGTCAACAAACAAAACAAATTAGAGAATTAAAAGAAAAAATTAGAAATCTGAAAATTGCAAAATCACTGGATACTAATAATGGGTCAGTTGATGCAAAAAATAGGATTAATGAACTAGTGCGAGAAATAGATAGGTGTATCGAATTTATAAATAATTAAAGATTTACCGAAAAAAATAAATGTTTAAGAAAAAATAATGGAACACATAAAGATATCGGTAAATATAGCTGACAGGCCTTACAGATTAAAAATTGACAAGAAAGAAGAAGAAGGAGTAAGGATGGCAACAAAAAGCATTGATAAAAGGATAAAAGAATATTCTGAAAATTTTGCTTATCAAGATAAACAGGACTTATTGGCAATGGTTGCATTACATTTTGCCACCAATTCGCAAAAGCTTGAAGTAAAAGAAGTATATAAAGATAATGAACTGGAGAAAAAGCTTAACGAAATTGACACAATTTTATCGAAAAATCTTTAATAATAACACCTTACAACGTTCTTTGAAAATACAAACAATATACCCGCATTAATTCTAAAAACAATTTGTAAATTCAACATTATAAAAATTAGGGTCAAGCTCATTGGTATGTAGGACAGGCCTCATCTCTTTTTATAAGGGATTCTATTTTAAATAGGACAGTGGACTTTCGAAAAACCAGGCAACCCTATCCATGTCATATGGGATTTACAAAAATTCCTGAATTAATGCGGTTTTTTTTTCTTTAATTCTTAATTTATGTTTTAAATAACAACATAATATGGAAATAATAATAAATATAATTATTGCGATTGCTTCGGTTGTTGCAGGTGGACTTCTAACTATTACTTTTCTAAGAAAAGGTATTGCAAAAAAAGGTGAATTGCTTCTTAATGAGG
>CAZBSL010000006.1:3845-11561 GCA_964494265.1 uncultured Bacteroidales bacterium | reverse complement strand
ATTACTTTTCTAAGAAAAGGTATTGCAAAAAAAGGTGAATTGCTTCTTAATGAGGCTAAAAATCAAGCCGAAGTAAATAAAAAAGATAAAATTTTACAGGCAAAAGAAAAATTTCTTCAACTCAAAGCTGATCATGAAAAATATATTAATGAAAAAAACATTATTATATCAAGAAATGAAAATCGAATCAAGCAGAAAGAAACTACTTTATCAAGCAAATACGAAGAATTTCAACGAAAACAAAAGGAACTTACAACTCTTAGAAATAATTTATCGAATCAACTTGAAATAATCAATAAAAAGCAAATTGAACTTGAGAAAGGTATTTCTAAACAAGTTGAGCAATTAGAAATCATAAGTGGGATTTCAGCAGATGAAGCTAAATCGCAGCTAATTGA
The DNA here is from genome assembly GCA_964494265.1 of uncultured Bacteroidales bacterium. GTDB lineage: Bacteria > Bacteroidota > Bacteroidia > Bacteroidales > JAEINX01 > JAEINX01. The sequence continues at coordinate 11,163 of CAZBSL010000006.1, read as the reverse complement.
AACACTCAGGGAAGATGCCAAATCGGAAGCAATGGTGTATATTAAAGACACGATAGAAGAAGCTCGCATAACTGCTTCTCGGGAAGCTAAGAAGATTGTTATTGAAACTATTCAACGTTCGGCCGCCGAGCATGCAATTGAAAATACTGTTTCGGTTTTTAATATTGAAAATGATGAAATAAAGGGAAGGATCATTGGAAGAGAAGGCCGGAATATCAGGGCATTAGAGTCTTTAACAGGAATTGAGATAGTTATTGACGACTCGCCTGAAGCAATTATTTTATCAGGTTTCGATCCGGTTCGACGCGAAATCGCCCGTTTATCACTTCACAAATTAGTAACCGATGGACGTATCCATCCTGCAAGAATTGAAGAAGTTGTTAATAAAACACGAAAACAAATTGAGCAAGAAATTATCGAGATCGGAAAACGTACAACAATTGACTTGGGAATTCATGGAATGCACCACGAATTGGTTCGTTTGGTTGGAAAGATGAAATATCGTTCTTCTTACGGACAAAACCTTTTACAACATTCAAAAGAAGTTGCAAACCTCTGTGCAACTATGGCTGCTGAACTCGGTTTAAATCCCAAAAAAGCAAAAAGAGCCGGATTACTTCACGATATAGGAAAAGTTTCTGATATTGAGCAAGACTTGCCTCATGCAATTCTTGGTAGTAAACTCGCCGAAAAATTCAAAGAAAAACCTGATATTTTTAATGCAATCGGTTCTCACCACGACGAAATGGAAATGTCTTCATTGATTTCACCTATTGTTCAGATTTGCGATTCAATTTCAGGTGCAAGGCCGGGAGCAAGACGCGAAATTGTTGAAGCATATATTCAAAGACTTAATAAGCTTGAAGAGTTGGCCTTGAAATATCCGGGAGTTGTTAAAACTTATGCAATTCAAGCCGGTAGAGAGCTTAGAGTTATTGTTGGAGCCGAAAATGTCACCGATAAGGAAGCTACACAAATTTCTTATGATCTCTCGAAAAAAATTCAGGATGAAATGACTTATCCCGGACAAATAAAAATTACGGTGATCAGAGAAACAAGAGCAGTTAGTTATGCGAAATAATATAATGTAAATTATAATTTCCCAACACTACAAAAGCAATTTGGAAAAAAGGATTTTATGTCCGGTTTCTTGTCAAAAATTCCATAAACTGCCGAGCCGCTACCACTCATGGCTGAATAAATAGCTCCTATTTGGTAAAGCTTGGTTTTGATAGCATTAATTTCGGGAAACTGTTTGAAAATAGTTTTTTCAAAATCATTTGTCAGTTTATCTTTCCAATTTTCAATTGGTGATTTTGTTATTTCAATAATGGATTTTTTACTAAGTTTTGGTTTAATGCCTGAGTATGCATCTGATGTATTTATATGAAATTCAGGTTTAACGATTGCATAGAAATAATTCTTCAAATTAATTTTAATTTCACCGAACACATCGCCCTTATTGTAAGCAAAAATAGGTTGATTTTTTATAAAAAATGCACAATCGCTTCCCAAAAGGCGAGCGTAATTTTCCATTTTTTTTAGAGATAATTTTAAATTAAATAATTTGTTTAATAACAAAATTGTGTGTGCAGCATCAGAAGATCCACCTCCTAAACCTGCCCCAATCGGAATATTTTTATATAAATAAATTTTCACGGATGAAATTGGAAAATCGTTGCAAAGTATTTCATAAGCTTTTTTACATAAATTATCATCATTTTTTTCGGGTACTTTAATTCCTCCGGTTTGAAACGAAAAAATTCCATCCTTTGATTTAATTATTTCAAGAACATCAGTTAGATTCAAAGGATAAAATATTGTTTCAATGTTGTGAAAACCATCTGAACGTCTTTCGATAATCTTTAATCCAAGATTAATTTTACAGTTCGGAAAACTTATCATAAAAAATTTTTTTTGACAAATCTACAAAAAGAGAAAATGAAAAATGAAATTTATTGTATTTTTGAATTTCTAAAATAAATGAATTGTAAAAAATGGCATTATTGAATTCTGTGCTTTCCTGGTTGATGAAAAAAAGATTTCACCAGATCGAACTTTTTATGAAATATCCACATGAGGTTCAAGATGAACTTTTTAAAAAACTAATTACAAGTGGAAAGAATACCGAATTCGGAAAAAAATACGATTTTGCTTCAATAAATAATATTCCCATTTTTAAGGAAAGAATTCCTGTGAGTACTTATGAAACTTTTAAACCATATATTGACAGGCTGCGAAAAGGAGAACAAAATATTCTATGGAATTCTGAAATTAAATGGTTTGCCAAATCATCGGGAACAACGAGCGGTAAAAGCAAATATATTCCGGTTAGTAGTGAATCACTTGAGGAGTGTCATTTTAAGGGTGGAAAAGATATGTTGTCCATTTACTGTAATAATTATCCAATTTCCGGATTTTTTGATGGAAGAGGTTTAGTTATGGGTGGAAGTCATAAAATTACTGAGATCAATAACGAAGATTATTACGATGGTGACCTCTCGGCAATTCTTATTCAGAACTTGCCGGTTTGGGCAGAAATTATCAGAGTTCCTAAACGCAGTCTTGCTTTGATGGATGAATGGGAAACAAAGATTGAGAAGATGGCTCATGCCACTATACCACATAATGTTACAAGCCTTTCAGGTGTGCCGTCATGGACAATATTATTATTAAGGCGTATCCTTGAAATTACAGGAAAAGATAATATTTCGGAAGTCTGGCCAAATTTGGAGATATTTTTTCATGGTGGAGTAAATTTTAGTCCTTATCGTGAACAGTTTAAGAAACTTATTCCTTCTTCGAAAATGCACTACATGGAAACATATAATGCTTCTGAGGGATTTTTCGGAATTCAGGATAAGATTAATTCTGATGAACTTTTACTCATGCTCGATTATGGAATTTATTATGAATTTATTCCAATGAATAATCATAATTATGAAAGAACCAAAACATTATCACTTCATGAAGTTGAGATTGGAGTAAATTATGCCATGGTTATTTCAACTAATGCCGGATTGTGGCGCTATGAAATTGGTGACACAATTGTTTTTACTTCATTAAATCCTTATAGAATAAAAATCACCGGGCGAACTAAGAATTTTATTAATGCTGTGGGCGAAGAACTAATAATTGAAAATGCCGAAAATGCGCTTGCAATTGCCTGCAAAAAATGCGGAGCAATAATAAACGAATATACGGCAGCACCGGTTTATTTTAATGATAATGAAAACGCTGCCCACGAATGGTTGATTGAATTTGAAACCAAACCACAAAACATTGATTTTTTTACTGAAACATTTGATAATGCTTTGAAATCCTTAAATTCGGATTACGAAGCCAAACGATATCATAATATGGTTTTGCGCCAGCCGATTGTGAAATCAATGCCGAGAAATACTTTTTATAATTGGTTGAAAATAAAAAATAAATTAGGAGGTCAACATAAAGTTCCGCGTTTGTCGAATAACAGAAAATATGTTGATGAAATATTGAAGAGTCAGAATATCACAAAAATTTAAATAAAAAATATTATGCACATTGCCTTAGCAGGAAATATTGGTTCGGGAAAGACAACCTTAACTGAATTACTTTCAAAACATTTTGGATGGGAAGCACATTATGAAGATGTTGACACAAACCCGTATTTAAATAATTTTTATGAAGATATGCAAAGATGGTCGTTTAATTTGCAAGTATATTTTCTTAATTCACGATTTCGACAGGTAATTAATATTCGTGAAAGTGGTAAAACAGTTATTCAGGATCGTACTATTTACGAAGATGCATATATTTTTGCCCCTAACCTTCACTCAATGAACCTAATGACTTCAAGAGATTTTGAAAATTATTCTTCCCTGTTCGAGTTAATGAGCAAATTTGTTAAGCCCCCCGATTTACTTATCTATCTAAGGGCCACTGTTCCTACTCTTGTAAATCAAATTCAAAAAAGAGGGCGTGAATACGAAAACTCCATCCGTCTCGATTATTTGAAAAGACTCAATGAAAGGTATGAAGCATGGATATCCGGTTACGAAATAGGAAAATTATTGATTGTTGATGTTGATAATATTGATTTTACAAACAATCCTGAAGACCTGGGAATGGTAATTGATAAAATTACTGCTCAAATACATGGTTTGTTTTAGATAAATAGACAATTATGTATGCAATTGGTATAATTCCCGTTCGTTACGCCTCAAGTCGGTTTCCCGGAAAACCATTAGCTATTATTAATGGGAAATCAATGATACAACGTGTTTACGAGCAATCTTTGAAATCGGCAATGCTTTCAGAAGTTTTTGTAGCAACTGACGATAAGCGTATTTTAAATCATGTTCACGAATTCAAGGGCAAGATAGTAATGACTTCTGAATCTCATAAAAGCGGAACCGAGCGTTGTAACGAAGTTGTCGAAAAATCATTTAAAACAAAAAAGCCTGATATTATTGTAAATATTCAGGGCGACGAGCCTTATATTAATCCTTCTCAAATCGATAAAGTTGTTTCTTGTTTCAAAAGTCAGAATGTTCAGATTGCTACTCTTGCAAAAAAAATTGTTTCTGTTGAGGTTTTATTTGATTCGAATATTGTAAAAGTTGTTTTCGGAAAAGATAAAAAAGCGATTTATTTCAGCCGTTCACCTATTCCTTATGTCAGAGGTAAAGAATCAAAGGATTGGATAAATGAAACAGACTTTTATAAACATATTGGAATTTACGCCTATCGATCAAATATTTTAAAATCTATTTGTGAACTCGGACCCTCTAAATTAGAAAAAGTCGAATCTCTCGAACAATTAAGATGGCTTGAAAATGATTATTCTATTCGGGTTGAACTTACAGATTTTGAAAGCCATAGCGTTGATGTTCCGGAGGACATTCTGAAGTTTAAAGGCTAAAGTTTAAAGATTGGGAATTCCTATTTTCTTATGTGAGAAATAGTTAAAGATGAGTGAATAATGATTTGAAAGAGCTTGTTAATAAATTCTTTTAAAAAAAGTAAATTAATTCCCTTTTTTATCTACTTTAGCAAGTTAAATGAATAAATAATATCTGTTGAGAATATCAAAATATATCGGTGATTTATTATTTCAATACGAATGTGTTGTAATACCTGATTTTGGCGGATTTATCACAAACGAAATTCCTGCAGATATCAATCCGGTACAGCATAATTTTTCTCCTCCCTCAAAAGATATTGTTTTTAATATTCATTTAAAAATTAATGACGGCTTACTCGTGAATCATATTGCTCACTCAGAGAATATTTCATATAAAGAATCAAAAACACGAATAGAAAAATTTGCCGGAAAATGCCTTTTAGAGCTTAAAAACGGAAAGCGAATTAACTTTCACAAAGTTGGGTTTTTGTTTCTCGATGATGATGAGAATATTGTTTTTACACAAGATATTAAAAACAATTATAATGCAAATTCATTCGGGTTGACCGGTTTCATTTCACCTCCGGTAAAACGAATATCGAAGCCTGAAAAAATCGGAAAAAGTTTTATTGATCGAAAAAATCTTTCAGTAAAAATGAATTTCCGAAAAACGGCTAAATGGGGAAGCATTGTTTTACCTTTGTTGGCTATATTAATTTGGAGTTTTTTAAATGTTAATTCTGTTAAGAACCTTTATGAAAATTATGCATATTTTTTTCCGTTTCTTTATTCATCCCCAAGTGAATATTTGGTAAAAAATATCCATAAAATACCCGTAAAAAATATTTCGACTAATGATTCTGCGAAAAATTCAGATGAAAAAACTGAAGAAGTTCCTGTTGAAGCTGAAGACAAAATAAGCACTTCAAATCAAGAGGGAGAAATTGGAGGTCAATTAGATAAAGAGCAAGGTAATATGAGTATCTCAAAGTCGGTTGAAGTTGATGAAACACCTGAAAAACCTATTGAAAACCTGAATTCACAAAAAGTTCAATCTGATTTAGTTCAACCTGAACAATCGTCTGAAGTAGTAATAAAAGAAGAAAATATTCCTAAATACTTTATTATTGGTGGAGCGTTTGAGAGTTTATCAAATGCAGAAAAATTGGTTGAAGATTTAAAAAATCAAGGTTTTGATGCTGAAATTGTCGGCCTTAATAAATATGGTTTGTATAGAGTGAGCTATTCTAAGTTTTCAGAAAAATCGGAAGCTTCAAAACAATTAAAAATCATTAAAAAAGACAATAATCCTTCTGCCTGGATTTTCGCCAAATAAAACAGAGAATCACAAGTAATTAGTGTAAATATTAATGAAAATTTCATAGTGTCAAAGCGTAAATTAAAAAGTTTTGCTGAAACTTTTACTTTTCATAATTTTTTCCAGCCGACATATCCTGAGATCATTAATGGTTTTCCATTAAAAGGAAAATGGAATATGGATTTTTTTAAGAACGAAAACCCAATAATAATAGAATTAGGTTGCGGCAAGGGCGAATACACAGTAGGATTAGCGAAAAAACATCCCGAAAATAATTATATCGGAATGGACATTAAGGGTGCAAGGATGTGGCGGGGTTGTAAGACAGCGGTTGAAAACGGCTATAATAATGTTGCTTTTATCCGTCATCGCATTGAATTGCTTGAACATTTTTTTTCAAAAAACGAGCTAAGTGAAATTTGGATTACATTTCCCGACCCTCAGCCAAAAATTGCAAAACGAAGGCTCACTTCACCTCGTTTTCTAAACACTTATAAAAATATTTTAAAACCGGATGGGATTATTCACCTAAAAACAGATAATATTGATCTTTTCAACTATACTTTGGAAATCATTAAAGAAAATGATCATAAATTGTTATTAAAAACCAATGACTTTCATAATTCAAAACTTGATGATGAAATAAAACACATTCAAACATTTTATGAAAAAATGTTTATCGAAAAGGGAATATCAATTAATTATTTGGAATTCAGATTAATATAGACCCAATATGATTTATAATGGATTGAGAAAATAAAAAGCCATAGATTTACTAATGAAAGAGCCATCATTTTTTGAAAAAGTTTATCAGGTCGTGAAGTTAATACCCAAAGGTAGAGTTACTTCTTATGGGGCAATTGCTGAGTATCTCGGTTCAAAAGGATCGGCACGAATGGTTGGTTGGGCAATGAATAAATCCTTAAGTTTTCCTGAGGATATTCCTGCACACCGAGTTGTTAACCGAAAAGGATTGCTGACCGGAAAAATTCACTTTGGAGGATCAAATACCATGAAACAATTGCTTGAAAACGAAGGAATGATAATTGAAAACAATCAAATAATAGATTTTGAAAAGTTTTTTTGGGATCCGGCGAAAGAGCTAATGGTTTGAA
>CAZBSL010000006.1:0-3745 GCA_964494265.1 uncultured Bacteroidales bacterium | reverse complement strand
CAATTAAATGTGAGACATCAAAAATATTGAGCCCTGAGTTATTTATAAACTTTATAAATAACCTAATAGAACTATCAAAACAAAGTAAAAATCTCCAATTAAATAATTTAAATTTACTAATTTCGCAAAAAATTCATTATTTATATATAATATACATATAAAGGTTTTTAAATTAACATATTATGACAAAAAAGAAAAATTTTATTACATGTGAAGGGAATTACGCTACATCGCACATAGCTTATATGTTTAGCGAAGTTGCGGCAATTTACCCAATCACTCCCTCATCAGATATGGCTGAATACATTGATCAATGGGCAGCCAACGGACGAAAAAACATTTTTGGCGAAACCGTACAAGTTTCAGAAATGCAATCGGAAGGTGGTGCATCTGGAGCTGTTCACGGTTCACTTCAATCGGGTGCATTAACAAGCACTTTTACTGCCTCACAAGGTTTATTACTTATGATACCTAATATGTATAAAATATCAGGTGAATTATTACCTGGTGTTTTTCATGTAAGTGCTCGTAGTTTAGCTGCTCAGGCTTTATCAATTTTTGGTGACCATAGCGACGTAATGAGTGTTCGTCAAGCCGGATTTGGTATGCTTGCCACAGGTAGTGTTCAAGAAATTATGGACATAGCTGGAGTTGCTCACTTAACAGCTATCAAAACAAGAGTTCCTTTTCTTCACTTTTTCGACGGTTTCCGGACTTCTCACGAAGTACAAAAAGTTGAAGCAATGGAAATGGAAGAAATTGCTAAATTAGTTGATTATAAGGCTTTACAAAAATTCCGCGATAATGCGCTAAATCCTGAACATCCCGTAACCCGCGGTACTGCTCAAAACCCTGATATTTACTTCCAAACCAGAGAAGTTGCCGATAAATTCTATGATGATATACCTGATGTTGTTGATGATTATATGCAGAAACTGAAGAAAATCACCGGACGTGAATATCATCCTTTCTCATACTATGGTGCAGATGATGCTGAAAATATTATCATTGCAATGGGTTCAATAACTTGTACTATCAAAGAAGTTATTGATTATAAAAATGCTCGAGGTGAAAAACTCGGTTTAATCAGCGTTCATCTTTACAGGCCTTTTTCAGAAAAATATTTTATGAAAGCCTGCCCGAAAACAGTAAAAAGAATTGCCACACTCGACCGCACTAAAGAAATCGGTGCAAATGGCGAGCCCTTATATCTTGATCTAAGAGATTTGTTTTACAACAAAGAAAATGCACCTATGATTATTGGAGGCCGTTATGGATTGAGTTCAAAAAATACCACTCCGGCTATGATGATCTCAGTTTATGAAAACCTTGCTTCTGAAAATCCCAAAAATCGGTTTACAGTAGGTATTGAGGATGATGTACAAGGTTCATCACTTCCAATATTGCCTGAGATTAGTGTAGCTCCAGCAGGCACTTACGAAGCTAAATTTTATGGGCTTGGAGCTGACGGAACAGTTGGTGCAAATAAAAATTCAATTAAAATTATCGGTGAATCAACCGATAAATATTGTCAGGCATATTTTGCTTATGATTCAAAGAAATCCGGTGGAATCACAATTTCACATCTTAGATTTGGCGACAACCCGATTCTCTCACCTTATTTAGTAGGCACACCTGATTTTGTTGCTTGTCATGTTTCGGCATATCTTGAAAAATATGATATGCTTGCCGGTTTAAAAGATGGCGGAACTTTCCTATTAAATAGTATCTGGGACGTAGAAGAAACAAAAAAACGCTTACCCGATCATATCAAAAAATATCTTGCTGAACATAATATTTCAATGTATATGATCAATGCAACAAAAATTGCAGAGGAAATAGGGCTCGGCGAAAGAACAAATACAATTATGCAATCGGCTTTCTTTAAAGTTGCAGAAGTGATTCCTTACGAAGATGCCGTTAAAGAAATGAAAGAAGCAATTGTAAAATCTTATGGGAAAAAAGGTGAAAACATAGTTAATATGAATTTTGCTGCTGTTATGATAGGTGGTGAAGTTGTGAAAGTTGAAATCCCTACTGAATGGAAAGATATTATTGTGAAGGAAATAAAAAAAGATGAAAGTCTTCCTGCCTTTGTAAGAAACATTATGGAACCAATGATAGCTCAAGAAGGTGACAAACTACCGGTAAGTGCATTTGTTGGAGCCGAGGATGGAACATTTCCTGCCGGTACATCTGCTTATGAAAAACGCGGAATTGCAGTTAACGTCCCTGAATGGCAACCCGATAATTGTATTCAATGTAATCAATGTTCCTATGTTTGCCCTCATGCTGTAATTCGTCCATTTTTACTTACAGATGAAGAAGTTGCAAATGCTCCTAAAGGAACAAAAACTATAAAAGGTGTTGCAGCAACAAAAGAATATCAATATAAAATCCAAGTAAGTGTTTTGGATTGTACAGGTTGTGGAGTATGTGCTAATACTTGTCCGGCAAAAACAAAAGCTCTTGTTATGAAACCCCTCGGCACTCAATTGGCCGAAGCTGAACGATGGGAATATATGCATCATAAAGTCGGGTATAAAGACGAGGTATTACCCAAAGAAAAAAGTGTTAAAAACAGTCAGTTTGCCCAACCATTATTTGAGTTTTCAGGTGCATGCGCCGGATGCGGTGAAACACCATATATTAAATCAATAACCCAATTATTTGGTGAAAGAATGATGATTGCAAATGCTACCGGTTGTTCATCAATCTACGGAGGTTCTGCACCATCATCTCCTTATTGTCCGAATCTAAGAAGTGGACACGGCCCCGCATGGGCAAATTCATTATTTGAAGATAATGCCGAATATGGATATGGTTTTGCAATTGGAGTGAAAAAACTCAGAGCACGTATTTCAGAAAAGATGAACCAGGCTCTGGAAACTTACATGGAAACAGAAACTAAAGATGCAATGCAGGAATGGTTAGCTGCAAAAGATAATGCTGCTCAATCAAGAATTGCCTCTGAAAAAGTTATTGAAGCTTTGAAGAATGAATCAAGTCCTTTAGCAAAAGAATTGCTTTCTCTTTCGCAGTATTTTGTTAAGAAATCATTTTGGATTTTCGGAGGCGACGGTTGGGCTTATGATATTGGTTACGGAGGTTTGGATCACGTACTTGCTTCGGGCGAAGATGTAAATGTATTGGTTATGGATACCGAAGTTTATTCCAACACAGGTGGACAGGCATCAAAATCAACTCCGGTTGGAGCCGTTGCAAAATTTGCAGCATCAGGTATGAAAAAACGTAAAAAAGACCTTGGCGCTATGGCCATGACTTATGGTTATGTGTATGTTGCACAAGTAGCAATGGGTGCAAGCCAGGCCCAATACTTTAAAGCGATAAAAGAGGCTGAAGCATATCCGGGGCCTTCGATAATTATTGCTTATTCTCCTTGTATTGCTCACGGGCTGAAAGCAGGAATGGGACACTCACAAGATGAAGAAAAGCATGCTGTTGAATCAGGTTACTGGCATAATTATCGTTTTAATCCTATGCTGGAAGCCGAAGGAAAGAATCCTTTCTCTTTAGATTCTAAAGAACCTGACTGGAGTAAATTCGAAGATTTCCTGAAATCGGAAAACCGATATACAATATTGGAAAAAACCTTCCCCGAAGAGGCAAAGAAATTATTTAAAATTGCTAAATCGGATGCCCAGTGGAGATATAATAATTATAAACGCATGGCAAACAGAGAGTATTAAAAAATAATTTTAATTATTTTCTAAATAGAAAAGCC
>CAZBSL010000005.1:33469-35717 GCA_964494265.1 uncultured Bacteroidales bacterium | reverse complement strand
GGGAAGGTTTTTTACTAACTCAGTTGCCAATTGAACTTGTGGTGTTTGGATATATTTTCCATAAACCATCAAATGCATATATTTATCAAGTTGGTCTTTAATAGCTTGAACGATTTTGGGATGTCTGTGGCCAAGATTACTCACCGAGACACCTGAAACTAAATCACAATATCGTTTTCCATCAATATCGAATATATATATTCCTTCGGCTTTTTCAATCTCTAAAGCAAGGGGTTGCGATGATGGGATCGCTACATACTGAAAAAATAATTGCCGGTTTGTTAACATTTTCAAAATTATTTTTTTTGCTAAAATAACTAATCACAAACATAAAATGTTAATTTTTCAATATTATTCTTGTCATTTTAAAAAATGGCTTATACTTGTAGAGATTTTTTCAAAAAAAAATATGAAAAATAAAGTTGTAATAATTAGTGGTGCTTCATCAGGAATTGGAAAAGCTCTCGCAGAGGAATTCTCAAAAAGAGGGTCTAAAGTTGTAATGGCAGCTCGGAATTTAGATAAATTAAATGAAATCGCTTCGATTTTAAAACAAAATAATCAACATATTCTTACTGTAAAAACAGATGTAAGTAAAGAAGATCAATGTAAAAGATTAGTTGAAAAGACTATTGAAACTTTTGGCCAAATTGATATTTTGATTAATAATGCAGGGATTTCAATGCGAGCACTTTTTGAGGAGCTTGATTTAAAAGTAATTAAAGATTTGATGGATGTTAATTTTTGGGGAACAATTTATTGCACAAAATATGCTTTACCCTATCTTTTAAAATCTCATGGCTCAGTTGTCGGCGTTTCTTCAATTGGAGGATACAAAGGACTTCCGGGCAGAACGGGATATTCGGCATCGAAATTTGCAATTCATGGCTTTCTTGAAGTTTTACGAATTGAAAACCTTAAGAAAAACTTACACGTTATGATTGCATGCCCAGGTTTCACGAGTTCAAATATTAGAAATACAGCTCTTGGAAAAGACGGTAATCAACAGGGTGAATCTCCCCGCGATGAATCAAAAATGATGTCAGCCGAAAAAGTTGCGGTCTATATTGCAAATGCTATTAAAAAAAGAAAGCGAAGCTTAATTCTTACAAATCAGGGTAAAATGACCGTTCTACTTAATAAATTTATTCCATATTATTTAGATAAAATGGTTTATAAACATATGGCAAAAGAACCCGGCTCGCCATTTAAATAAATTAAATAAACAAAAAATAATCAAAAATAAAAATGAAAAAGTTAACTTTAGAAATCAAACCTAAAATTGGTTTTGGTGAATTGGAATTCGGTGATACTACAGAAAAACTCACTTCTTTTTTGGGAGAAGCTGAAGAAATTGAAAATATCGAAGAGATTGAAGATGATGCTGATTTTAATACAGTGATCTTAAATTATTGGTCTATTGGTATTACGGTTTTCTTCGAAGGTGTTGAGAAATCTGTAATCTCTTGTTTTGAAACTGACAATCCTGAGGCAACGCTGTTTGGGAAAAGAATATTTGAACTAAATGAAAAAGAAGTAATTGAGCTAATGAATGCAAACGGATTTACAGAAATAGAATCCGAAATTGAGGAAGAGGGCGAAAAAAGACTCTCTTTTGATCAAGCACTCATTGATTTTTTCTTTGAAGATGATGTTCTTGCAGCAATAAATTGGGGAGTTCTTATCAACGATCAAGGAGATATTGAAGAGTTTTAAGATCACAAATCTTTAACATGAGTATGTGCTAATTCATAAAATTAATTGATACCCTATCACATAAAGTAAAGACATAGGTATTTTAAGTTTATTCAAGTCTTAATTTAAATTCCAGAAAAAAGAACTTTTGATCTTATTTTGAGAACATATTTTAATTTATTAATTGAATAACAAATGCTAAAACTGTTGGCACTATTATTGAGCAGTATGCAAACGATAATGATAGTTTTATATAAATTTGAAATTCTTTCATTAAAATAAAGGAATTTTATTAAATTTGTAAGAAATCACAAATATGAACCATATAATAATTTTAGGTAATGGGTGATAATCAGATTTCTTTAAAAATTCTTGTTGTTGAAGATAATCTAATTAACCAAAAGATTACAAAATCATTTTTGGTTAGGATGAATCATATGGTTACGATCGTCAATAATGGAAAAGAAGCTGTCGATATTTTTGAAAAAGAATATTTTGACTGCATATTAATGGATATACAAATGCCTGTGATGGATGGAATTCAAGCAACAAA
>CAZBSL010000005.1:25753-33369 GCA_964494265.1 uncultured Bacteroidales bacterium | reverse complement strand
GCTAACGACACAAAAGAATTAGCCAGACAACTCGAAGAAAAAGGAAAAAAAAATGATCCTGAAAATCTTACGGTGCTTTATGAAGAGCTTAAATCATCAACGGAAAACTTGTTAAAAGAATTAGAAATTCTAAAAAACAAATATTACTCATAAGTTTTTAATCCAAGTAAAAATACTATGAATAAATATATTAACGAGAAAGATTTAATAGAAAAAAAAGAAATGCTCGGCGATGACCTTCTTGGTGAAATAATTGATATGTTTCTTGAATCTTATCCAGACTCATTAAAAAAATTAGAAGAAAATATTAAAAATTCTGATTTTCCATCTTTAATTTTCAATGCACACAGCTTCAAAAATGATCTTGGAAATTTTGGTTCTGCAGAAGTTATTGATTTGGCTTTTCAGTTTGAGAAAAAGGGAAGAAATAATGACGCTTCAGAGCTTGAAGAATTATTTAAAAATACAAAAATAATTATTGACCATCTTGCCCGTGAGTTGAAAGAATTTAAAAATCAATAAGTTATTTGATTTTCTTATCAATTCTGTTTAAAGCTTTTATTGCTTTTTCATAATTAGGTGTTAATGATAAAGTTTTTTGGTAATCCTTAGTAGAATTTTCAAAATCATTCAACAATTCATAGCAGTATGCTCTGTTATAATAAGCATCCGAATAAGTTGGATCAGACTCAATTGCCTTTGAAAAATCATTAATTGCATCCTCAAATTTCTCTAAATAAACCAATTTAATATATGCTTTATTATAATTAGCAAATTTATTATTTTCATCAATTTTTAATATTCTATCATAGATTTCAATTGCTTTTTCCGATTCTTCATTTTCTTGAAAAAATAACCCTAATATATAAAGAACTTCAACATTATCAGGCTCTATTCTTAAAGCATTATTCAGATATTCAACTGCAAGCTTATCGTTCTTGGCCGAAAAAATCAGCCCTAAATAATAAAAGGCATCTAAATAATCTTGATCCTGACTAACAGCTTCCTGAAAATTTCTAATTGCTAAATTTGTATCTCCTTCCTCAAGAAATGAATATCCGCTAACAAAAAATGCTACAGGATTTATCGGTTCAAATTCAAGCGACTTTTCAATATTTTCGTGTGTTTTCTGATATTCTTTTAAAATTAAATTAACTTCAGCCAATTTCAAGTATATTTTTGCTTTATCCGTATCCAATTCAAGGGCTTTATTAATTGCATCCAGGCAATTGGTCACTTTTCCCTGATATAAGTAAATATTTGAAAGAGTGATATAGTAATCAGCATTAGTTTCATCCAATTGAATTGCTTTTTTTATATCGTTCAAGGCGTCATTATCTTTTTTATTATAAACAAAATAAAGTGCACGATCATTATAATATTCAGCATTATCGGGATTGGAATTTATTTTATTATTTAATATTTCAATTTCCGTTAATTCGGTTTCAATCTTATTCTCGTTTTTTTTAGTTGAGCTATTACATGATGTAAAAATCAAACCTGCTATGAAAAAGAGTATGAGAATCTTTGATGAAAAATTTAAAAACGTTTTAAAATTCTCACTTAAATAAGTATTTAAATTTTTTTTCATTTTTTAGAATTGATAAAAATATATTAGAAAACTTTATGATTATTGATCCCCTGCAAGATTTTTTCGAATTTTCTCTTCAAGTTCCTCTGCTAATTCAGGATTATCGGCAAGAAGCTTTTTAACCGCATCCCTACCTTGTCCAAGTTTGGTTTCGCCGTAACTAAACCAAGAGCCACTTTTCTTAACAATGTTTTGTTCAACCCCAAGATCAATTATTTCACCCATTTTAGAAATACCCTCACCATAAATCAAATCAAATTCTGCCTTTTTAAAAGGAGGTGCAACTTTATTTTTAACTACTTTCACCCTAACTCTGTTACCTACAATGTTATCAGCATCTTTAATCTGGCTTATTCTCCTGATGTCAAGTCTGATGGAAGAATAAAATTTCAAAGCATTTCCACCTGTGGTTGTCTCAGGATTACCAAACATAACTCCAATTTTTTCACGTAATTGATTTATAAAAACACAACAAACTCCGGTTTTACTGATAATTGAAGTTAGTTTTCTAAGAGCTTGAGACATAAGCCGGGCTTGTAAACCCATTTTGGAATCTCCCATAAGTCCTTCAATTTCACTCTTTGGAGTTAATGCAGCCACAGAATCAATAACGATGATATCAATAGCACCCGAATGAATTAAATTATCGGTAATTTCTAAAGCTTGTTCACCATTATCAGGTTGAGAAACAAGTAGGTTTTCGATATCAACACCAAGTTTTTTGGCATAAAATCTATCGAAAGCATGCTCTGCATCAATAAATGCTGCTATTCCGCCTACCTTTTGAGCTTCTGCAATTGCTTGAATGGCAAGAGTTGTTTTACCCGATGATTCAGGTCCATAAATCTCAACTACTCTGCCTCTTGGAAGTCCACCAATTCCTAATGCATCGTCCAAACCTATTGACCCTGTTGAAATTGAAGGAATATTTTCAACTGCAGAACCACCTAATTTCATAATAGTTCCTTTTCCAAATTGTTTTTCGATTTTGTCAAGAGTTAACTCAAGAGCTTTTTGTTTTTGATTAACATCCATACCGGATTTATTATCTTTACTCATAGCTTTTTAGATTTATTGTGGTTAATTAATTTTCAAAAAATATTTAATCACAAAAATACTTTTTTTTTACTGATTAATGTAGATTGTAAAGGAAAAATTAAGTTTATAAAACTTCTTCTAAATCAACCCTTTTTATTGTTTTCATAAAAACGGCAGAATGTTTTTATTCCACAATTCCCGCAATCAGGTTTTCGTGCTTTGCAGATATACCTTCCATGAAGTAGTAACCAATGATGAGCAATTGCTCGTTTATCTTCAGGTATATGTTTTGTTAATTGCTTTTCGGTTTCAAGAGGAGTTTTAGCATTTGTTGAAAGCCCGATTCTATCGGAAATCCTGAAAATGTGAGTGTCAACTGCAATTACAGCTTTGTTAAATACAACTGATGCAATTACATTTGCTGATTTTCGCCCTATCCCTGGTAACATTTGAAGTTCCTCAATATCAGACGGAACGACACTATCAAATTTCTCAACAAGAGTTTTTGCCATTCCGATAAGATGCTTTGCTTTATTATTTGGATAAGAACAACTTTTAATTATTGAAAATACATCTTCAAATTCAGCTTTAGCGAGAGATTTCTCGTCAGGAAAAAGTTTAAAAAATTCAGGTGTGATAATATTTACTCGTTTGTCTGTGCATTGAGCAGAAAGAATCACTGCAACAATTAACTCATAAGGTTTTTCATAAACAAGCTCTGTCTCCGCTTCCGGTTGATGCTTTGAAAAATATTCAATTAATAGTTTATATCTTTCAGATGTTCTCAAACTGATAATTTTTTTATAAAAAAAAATCCCCTACGAAAGCAGGGGAATATTTTTATTTTCTTTTCCTAATTAAGGATTATTTTCACATTTCCTGTGAATTTAGTTTTCAAGACGGACAAACCTCTTGAATAATTTAAAATATTTTTGATCACACTTTCGCTGGGCGAAGTGTTCTCAATTTGCCTTGCACCAAACTTAAATTTTATTCTGCTAAAGAACTCCTTTTCATTTTCGTTACAAGCTAAAAGAAATAATTGATTAATAGTAAGGGTTTGTTTCATAAGCACTTGCATAAGTTGGAAATTAAATACACAAATGAAACGAAAAAAAAAACTCTTTATTATATTGAAAATGAAAAATCCAACTATGTAGTTAAAATTACATTTTTTTCTTCAATCAACTTTCTTAAATTTATTAAAGCATATCTCATTCTACCCAATGCCGTGTTAATACTAACATCGGTTTGTTCAGCAATATCTTTAAAACTCATATCCGAATAATGTCGCATAAAAAGAACTTCTTTTTGTTCGGGCGGCAAAAATTCTATTAATTTTCTAACATCCTGATGAATCTGATCTGTAATCATTTTATCTTCGATGGATGCATCTGTAAACTTGATTGTATCAAAAATATCAAAATCGTCATTACTATTATCGAAAACAGGTATTCTTTTAGATTTCCTGAAATGATCTATAATAAGATTATGAGCTATTCGCATAACCCATTGGATGAACTTGCCTTCTTCCTGATATGACCCGTTCCGTATTGTATTTATTACCTTAATAAAGGTATCCTGAAAAATGTCATCTGCTAATTGCTTATCTTTTACAAGCAATAAAATATAAGCAAATACTCTGTTTTTGTGTCGGTAAATTATTTTTTCAAGACAAATTTGATCGCCAGAAATATACCTGTTAATCAAGTCTTTATCACTTTCTGCATGAGCTTTCATATTCACTCTGTTTTAAGTTTATATTTCGGTTTCTAAGAGTAAATATCTAATCTATAAGCTTTCCTCCAGTTATTTTTATAATTCTATTTTTTTATTTACTACTCATTCGTAAACATTACAAATATCATGCAAATTTATACAATATTTTATAAAATGCAAATTTAATTAATAATTTTGCATTTTATTTTAATTTTAATAAATGATTCAAAAAAATTTCGACAAACTTAATTCAAAAGAATTTATAAAAATTAAGGGTGCAAGGGTACATAATCTAAAAAATATAGATGTTGCTATTCCACGTAATAAATTTGTGGTTATTACCGGTTTATCGGGTTCAGGTAAATCATCTTTGGCATTCGATACTTTATATGTTGATGGCCAACGTCGTTATGTTGAAAGCCTAAGTGCATATGCAAGGCAATTTCTCGGTCGAATGTCGAAGCCTGATGTTGACTACATTAGCGGGATTTCCCCGGCAATAGCTATCGAACAAAAAGTGAATACAAGAAATCCAAGATCGACTGTGGGTACTTCGACAGAAATTTATGAATATTTAAAATTGCTTTATGCAAGAATAGGGAAAACTTATTCACCTGTCTCAGGGAAATTAGTAAAACGACATAATGTCAGCGATGTTTCAGATTTTATTTTATCTCTTAAAGAAGATACTAAAGTCGTAATTTATTCACCATTAAAATTGAAACCCGAAAGAGTATTAGCCGAACAATTAACAATTTTAGCTCAGCAAGGTTTTAGCCGAGTTGCCATTAATGGAGAAATAATTAGAATTGATGAATTTGATTCAAAAAAGATCAAAAGTAAGCAGAATATTTCCATTTTAATTGATCGCTTGATTGTTAGAAATATTGATACGGATTTCAAATCAAGAATTGCAGATTCCGTTCAAACAGCATTTTATGAGGGAGAAGATGTTTGTATAATTGAATATTTTTCGAATGGGCAAAAATTTAGAAAAAAATTCTCAAATAAGTTTGAAAGTGATGGAATACGTTTTGAAGAGCCTACACCAAATCTTTTTAGTTTTAACAATCCTTATGGAGCTTGCCCCAAATGTGAAGGATTTGGTAAAATAATCGGAATCGATGAAGATTTAGTAATTCCTGATAAAAGCCTTTCAGTTTATGAAGGAGCAATCGTTTGCTGGAAAGGCGAAAAAATGAGTGAATGGAAAGAGGAGTTAATTATGAATGCTTATAAATTTGATTACCCAATCCATGAACCGATTTATGAACTCACAAAAGATCAAATAGATTTACTTTGGACAGGAAATCAATATTTTAAAGGTTTAAATCTGTTTTTTAAATATGTTGAAGAACAAACTTATAAGATTCAATATCGGGTGATGCTATCCAGATACAGAGGAAAAACCAACTGTACTGAATGCAAAGGATCCAAGCTTCGTAAGGATGCAAATTATATTAAAATTAATAAAAAATCTATATCGGATTTGGTGGAAATTCCAATTTCAAAATTACTTGATTTCTTCCAAAATATTAAACTCACCGAGGCCGAAACACAAATTTCAAAACGATTACTTACAGAAATTATAAACAGATTAATTTATCTTAATGATGTTGGATTGGGATATTTGACATTAAATCGATCTTCGTCAACTCTCTCAGGTGGTGAATCACAACGGATAAACCTCGCTACTTCACTGGGTAGCAGCCTAGTCGGTTCAATGTACATTTTGGATGAGCCAAGCATCGGCTTGCATCCGAGAGATACAATGCTTTTAATAAAAGTACTTTTAGACCTTAAAAAATTAGGAAACACAGTAATCGTGGTTGAACACGATGAAGACATTATTCGGTCGTCCGACCAAATTATTGACATCGGCCCGCTGGCAGGTGTCAATGGTGGTGAACTTATTTTTCAAGGAACTATTGATGAGCTTAAAGTAGATGAAAAAAGTTTGACGGCTCAATACCTCACTCATAAAAAATCGATTGAAATACCCGACTATAGAAGGAAATTTAAAGATTTCATAGAAATTACGGGGGCAAGAGAAAATAATTTAAAAAATATTAACATAAAATTCCCATTAAACCTTTTATGTGTAATTACGGGTGTAAGCGGATCGGGAAAAACTTCTTTAGTTAAAAGAATTTTATATCCGGCAATTAAAAAAATCCATGGAGGCTACGGCGACAAGACAGGGAATTTTGGAAGAATACTCGGAAATATTCGTAACATTTCTTCAATTGAATTTGTTGACCAGAATCCGATCGGCCGCTCGTCTCGCTCAAATCCTGTAACTTATATAAAAGCTTTCGATGATATTAGAAACTTATTTGCTAATCAAAAACTTTCAAAATTACGTGGCTATAAACCCGGTTATTTTTCGTTTAATGTTCCTGGTGGGCGTTGCGATGAATGTGAAGGTGAAGGTATTGTAAAGATTGAAATGCAATTTATGGCCGATATTTACCTGACCTGCGAAAACTGTAATGGAAAGCGATTTAAAGATGAGATACTTGATGTAAAATTTCACGATAAAAATATTTCAGATATTTTAGAGCTTACTATAAATCAAGCAATAGCTTTTTTTACGGCTTTCAAAAACGAATCATCTTTAAGTGCAAAAATAATTCGCAAATTGCAAGCACTTCAAGATGTCGGTTTAGGATATTTGGGTTTGGGGCAATCCTCGAGCACTTTAAGCGGTGGAGAGGCACAACGAATCAAACTCGCTTTTTTTCTTTCAAAAGGATTTTCTGAAAACCCGACTTTATTTATTTTTGATGAACCCACAACCGGCCTTCATTTTCATGATATAAATAACTTACTGAGTGCCTTAAATGCATTGATTGAAAAAGGACATTCAATAATTGTCATTGAACATAACCAGGAAGTTATAAAATGTGCGGATTGGGTAATCGACTTGGGGCCGGAGGGCGGAGAAAAAGGCGGGTATGTCGTTTTTTCAGGAACTCCCGAAGATTTAATAAATAGTGATAAATCTTATACGGGAAAATATTTAAAAGCAAAAATGAATTTATTGCCGTAAACAATTAATTTTCAAATTTAATCGGTATTCAAATCTCTAAGATTTTAAATTCTGTTCGGCGGTTTTTTGCCCTGCCTTCGGGAGTTTCGTTATTATCAATAGGATTTGAAAAACCATAAGCTTTATAACTTAAGCTACTTCTTTTAATACCATTATTTATCAAAAATTCATAAACTGCTTTTGCCCGATTTTCTGATAATTTAAGGTTATATTCTT
>CAZBSL010000005.1:0-25653 GCA_964494265.1 uncultured Bacteroidales bacterium | reverse complement strand
AAAAATTCATAAACTGCTTTTGCCCGATTTTCTGATAATTTAAGGTTATATTCTTTGCTTCCCTTATTATCGGTATGGCCGCCGATTTCAATTTTGATATTAGGATTATTATTTAGAAATGAAACTAATTTTTGAAGCTCAGCTTCCGATTCGGGTTTTAACTCAAATTTATCGGTTTCGAAAAATACATTTTTCAGAATCGTTGAATTGCCTTGTTTAATGGCTTGTAAAGCAATATTTATTAAAAATGGCTCGGTATTGGAATTTTCATTTTTAAGTGAAAAATTTTCGGAATAAAACAAATATCCCTCCTTTGAAACATTAAGAGCATAATTAATATTGGGGGGAAGGCAAATCAGAAAACTTCCATCGAAATTATCAGAAACAGAGTTGAAGTAAATTTCATTGTTTTCGAGATCAATTAATTCAAAATCGGCGGATAATGCTTTTTTACTAATACTGTCGTAAACCTTCCCTTTCAAATAAGTAACTTTTGATGGCTTGATATCTTCATACAAATCAAAGCTGTAAATATCCTGTTTTCCCATTCCGTTTGCTTTATCGGATGATAAATATGCTTTTTGCCCGCTTGCATCTACAAAAATGTTTATTTCATCGGCAGTTGTATTAATCGGGAAACCAAGGTTTTTAGGTTGCGACCATTTATGATTTTTATTATCAAATTTTGAAAGAAACAAATCGCTTCTGCCCATTCCCCGATGGCCTTTTGATGAAAAAAATAAACTTAAATTATCGGCATGAATAAAAGGAGCCATTTCGGTTTTTTTGGTGTTTATTAGGTTTCCGAGGTTGATAGGTTTGTTCCAATTATCTGAAGGTGAAAGCATTGTTTTCCAAATATCAGAACTTCCAAAACCTCCTTTTCGTGTACTTGAAAAATAAAGAGTTTTTCCGTCGGAAGAAATTGAAGGTTGTGAATCCCATGCAGATGAATTCACGGTTTGCCCCAGATTTTTTGGTTCGCTCCATATTCCGTTATTTTTTTCAGAGAAATAAATATCGCAGCTTCCGTAGCCATCAAAACGATTACAAGCCGTGAAAAATATTTTGTTTCCATCCGGTGAAAGGCAAATTGCACCCTGATTTCCTGAAGAATTTATCGGGTAACCCATTTTGACGGCCTTAGTCCAAATTCCATCATGTTTTTCTGAGATATAAAATTCCTCCTCAAACTTTTGTTCTTTTCCATTCGTTTCTCCACCCACAATTCCTTTAACAGTAAACAGCAGAATCTGTTCATCAACAGTTATTGCATTAATATATTCATCGAAGGCTGAATTTATGCTGTCGCCAAGATTAACCGGCTCAAAAGGAACCGGGTTTGCCATGGCTTCAATAATAAAATCACATAATTGTATATAATCATGAGCAAATTTTTCCTGTATTGAGTCGATATCGTTAAATAAAAGAAAGTCGGAAAAATGCTTTCGCGAATCAATGTATTTTTCTGAGGAAAATTCAAAACCTGCTAAAATATAATAGATAATAGAGGAATATACTGAATCAATTTTAATTACTGATTTATATGCTTTGATTGCTCTGTTTTTATCATTTTTATCGGCAAGCAAATCGCCGAGAAGTAGGTAAGCTTCAATAAAATTTGTATCAATCTCTAAAGCTTTTTGAATAAATTTCTCAGCCTCAAAATAATTGTTTTCATAATAATATGATTTTGCTTTATTAAAGGCTTTTTCAGCTTTTTTGGATTTTGTTGATAAAGATTGGCTATTGTTTTGTGAGAAAACCGATAAGTTATTAAAAAAAAATATAAGAATAAGAAAATTGATAAACATGCATTTAAACATGTTAAATGTTATTCTTTGTTTCCGATTTTGTACCATTTTTTACAAGTAAAATATCAGAAACGAAAATAATAATAATTCCTCAGAATTCATTAAAACCAAAAGCAGTTAAAAAAAATTGATTGGATTGAAGAGGATTGATGGGGTTGATGAGATTGAAAAGAATGAAATTCAATCTCTTTTCAGCATAGTCCATTTTATGGGATTTTCATATATTTATGACTTTGCAAAGAAATTTTCCATTTCGGATTTTCAAGAATGTAATCAACAATGATTTGCATAAGTTCATCAGACCTGCTCCATTCGGGTTGAAGAAATAAAACACAATTGGGTTTAACAAGCCTAGCATTTTTTTCTGCCCATTCAAAATCGCTTTCATCAAAAATAATAACCTTTAATTCGTCAGCTCTTTTAAAATTTTCTTCCAAAGGCGGGCTGTTTTTTTTCGCCGAAAGGCAGATCCAATCCCAGGTACCCGATAAAAAATGTGAACCTGAAGTTTCAAGAAAAAGTTTAATATTTTGTTTTTTTAATTTATCGCATAAATAATCAAGATTGTATAAAAGCGGTTCACCGCCGGTTACGAGAACTGCTTTTGCCGGATAATTCTCAGCCCTTACAGCAATTTCATCCACATTTGTTAAAGGGAACAATTCCGAGTTCCATGATTCTTTAATATCACACCATTCGCAACAAACATCGCAACCTCCTATTCTGATAAAATATGCAGCGGTTCCGGTATTAAATCCTTCGCCTTGAATACTGTAAAACTCTTCCATAACCGGGAGAAATTTCCCATTTGATTTGGAATTATTTTTTTGATTGATTTGCATGTTTTACAAGCTCTTTGATTTATTGTAAGTCATTTAGTGATAATTAAGCAGTCATTAACAATATCTCTCTTATTTCCAATATTCCCAAATTCAATACTTCCTGTTCTTTTTTATTGAATTATTAATTTTCGGGTAGAATATTTATCGTTTGATCTCAATTTTACTAAATAAAGTCCGGATTTGGCTTTTCCAACTTTAAAACTAAGTTTTGTTTTTCCATCTGAGCCTGAATATTTTCGTGGCTTGAAACTCACTTTTTGTCCAAGGCTGTCATAAAATTCAATTGTAAAACTTTGGTCAGGTAAATTTGTTAGGTCAATTTTGAATTTTTTTTTGGAAACAGGATTCGGGCTAATAGAGAAATCAAAATCAACTTCCGTAAGCTCTTTGATTCCAATTGGAGAAATATTGGTCCAGATGCCTGTGTTTACTTTGAAAACTTTTTGAGTTGAAACAGAATTTTCACAAGATATCAAAACATATTTTTCGTTAGAATATGTAATGCCTTCGGTTTGTGCACCATAATTATATGGAAAATCTATTCTTCGCTTATTGCCCGAAAAGAAATTATTATCCTGATAATCATATAATAAAAACATAAAAGGAATATATTTAAAATAACCAATTAATGAGATTTCATTAAACTCCTCATTATATGTAGCGCCTGTAACTAAACCATTTACATTGTAAGAATCAATCAATTCTGCCTCATAATTTCCAGGGACTTTCGGTAGTTTATAAAGTTTGGTTTTATGATTTTCCCAATTTTTAGAAAACAAATAAAGGTAGTCACCGCAACTTATAATAGCTTCACAATCAAAATTATTATTGTTATAAGCAGATTCAAAATTTGTCTGATCGCTATAAGAAAAATTAATATTGGTAGAATTTACATTTGCATTGCCTGTTTCGGGAATATCATTTTTTTTGATTATATAAATTCTCAGATTTTTTCTATTTCCCTCATTATTCCCCACATCGCTTATATAAATAAAACTTTCATCTTGGGTGATATCTTCCCAATCATAGTTTGAAGCATTAGGGAGGTAGATTGTTTGAATAATTTCAGCTGAGGTAGTATCTATTTTAAAAATCCTTGCATTTCCTCCACTATCATTATGCGTCCAAAGTCCTTTATTATATAAAATTAAGCCTGAGTTTTCCTCAACAGTCACAGGTAGATTTATAAATAAAGGAGGGTCGTAAAATGTAGGGTCATAAGTGCAGGATCCATTATTTATTGTTGCTAAGGGATTAAAATTATTTGCATTAGTATCGGTGCACCCATAAATTTGGGCTAAGGTAGTGGTTGTTAATAAAGTATGAAATAACAGAATTAAAAATATGATTTTAAAGAATTTCATTTATTCGGTATTTTTACAATAATATTAAAATTAATATGACAATTTTTTTGCTGCTTCTAAAGTATTTTTCAATAATGAAACAATAGTCATAGGCCCGACACCTTTTGGAACAGGAGTAATGAAACTGCATTTTTTTGAAACTTCATCGAATTTTACATCTCCTTTGAGTTTAAAGCCTGATTTTGTTTCACTTGACTTGACCCGGTGAATTCCTACATCAATAACCACCGCATCTTTTTTCACCATATCGGCAGTAACAAATTCAGGGCTACCAATTGCTGCTATTAAAATATCGGCTGTAAGGCAAATTTCTTTAAGGTTTTTAGTCCGGCTATGACAAATAGTTACCGTTGAATTTCCGGGATAAGCTTTTCGCGACATCAAAATACTAATCGGAGTACCAACAATATTGCTTCGTCCGAGAACTACACAATTTTTTCCCTCGGTTTTAATATTATAACGTTCGAGTAATTGAATTATTCCATAAGGTGTTGCAGGTAAATAAGTTGGTAAACCCAAAATCATTTTTCCAATATTTTCGGGATGAAAGCCATCAACATCTTTTAAAGGATTTATACGTTGAATAACGCGATCGGGGGAAATATGTGCTGGCAAAGGCAATTGAACTATTAATCCGTGAATTTCGTCATCTTTATTTATAAAATCTATAATTTCAAGCAGTTCATTTTCGGTAATTTTATTAGAATGCTTGTAAACCGATGAAGTGAAGCCAACTTCTTTACAAGCTTTCTCTTTACTTGCAACATAAGTCTGACTTGCCGGATCATTTCCAACTATAATTGCTACCAGATGAGGTGGATTTAATCCTTTGCCGATTATTTCAGCAGTTTCTTTTGCTAATTCTTTTTTTATTTCACCGGCTATAAATTTCCCGTCTATTAATTTCATTACAAATGCTTTATTTATATTATTATTCTAATACTCCATAATCCCACATTACTCTACATCCCATGTTTGCTCTTCATGTTTTTCATCATTCTCATCATGTTTTTGCCGCCGCCACTTGTCATCATTTTCATCATTTTACTGGTTTCGGCAAATTGTTTGATAAGTCGGTTTACTTCCTGAATATCGTTTCCGCTACCTCGGGCTATTCTTTTTCGGCGGCTACCATTCAACAATTTAGGGTTACTTCTTTCAGCAGGGGTCATTGAAAAAATTATTGCTTCTATGCCTTTAAATGCATCATCTTCAATTTCAGTATTTTTTAATGCTTTGCCCATTCCCGGTATCATCCCGACAAGGTCTTTAACATTCCCCATTTTTTTAATTTGTTTTATTTGGGAAAGAAAATCATTGAAATCAAATTGGTTTTTTGCAATTTTTTTCTGTAATTTTCTGGCAGATTCCTCATCGAATTGTTCCTGAGCTCGCTCAACAAGTGAAACCACATCACCCATCCCGAGAATACGGTCAGCCATTCGTGTTGGGTAGAAAACATCTATTGCTTCAATTTTTTCACCTATTCCCACAAATTTTATCGGCTTATTGACCACCGAACGAACTGTTAAGGCTGCACCACCACGTGTATCACCGTCTAATTTTGTGAGTACAACTCCTTCATAATCTAATCTATCATTAAATGTTTTGGCAGTATTTACAGCATCTTGTCCGGTCATTGCATCGACAACAAATAATGTCTCCTCCGGTTTTATTGCTTTTTTGATGGCTGAAATTTCATTCATCATTTTATCATCGACAGCAAGACGTCCTGCTGTATCGACAATCACAACATTGTATCCGTTATCATTGGCGAAAGAGATAGAATCTTTTGCAATTTTTACGGGTTCTTTGCTTCCCTCTATTGTGAAAACCTCGACTCCGATTTGTTCGCCGAGAACTTGCAATTGGTTTATGGCAGCAGGACGATACACATCACCGGCAACGAGAAGCGGCTTTTTATTACGTTTGGTTTTTAGGTAATTAGCAAGTTTTGCCGAAAAAGTTGTCTTACCTGAACCTTGTAGGCCGGCAATTAGAATTATTGCAGGTTTTCCGTTGTCATTTAAATCAATTTTTTCGCCACCCATTAAGTTTGCGAGCTCGTCGTGAACAATTTTTACCATCAATTGCCCGGGTGAAACAGAAGTTAAAACATTTTCACCAAGTGCCTTACGCTTGACATCTTCTGTAAATTGCTTTGCTATCTTAAAACTAACATCAGCATCAAGCAAAGCTTTTCTGACCTCTTTTAAAGATTCTGCAATATTGATCTCGGTGATATACCCGTGACCCTTAAGTATTTTGAACGACCTTTCTAACTTTTCATTTAAACCTTCAAACATTCTGAACTATTTTAAATTTCGATTTGCAAAATTAAAATAATTTTTACTTTGCTGAGAATTATTTATCGCTTAAAAAGCTTAAATTAAGGAATAGTTTATTAAATTATCCTTTATTTAGAATACTTCTGAATCACTATCCCTCCAATTATCAGAGAAAGCCCTAAGATTGTTGAAAGCATTATTTTTTCTCCAACCGTGAAATAAATAATTATTAAAGAAATAAAAGGAGAAAGGAAAATAAGATTACTGATCTTTGCGGTTGTGGTTGTAAGTTGTAAAGCCCTGAGCCAAATGATATAAGTAATTCCCATTTCAAATAATCCTATATAAGTTGAGCCTAAAATACTCTTGAAGTTTGGAAGCGAAATTTCAGAAAAAATAATGCAGGCCAGAGTTATATAAATCATCCCAAAAACAAAATTCAAAAAAAGTTTGTTAAGCGTCTCGCGATGATCTTTCAAATTAAAAATCCAGAATAAAGACCATATTACCGAGCTTCCTAATGCAAGAAGTACTCCTTCCAGGTTTGAAAACTCTAATGTAAATATCCTGCCGTTTGTACCAATTATTACTGCTCCGGCGAAGCTAATTAAAATTGCAAGTAAACTTTTTACCGAAATTTTTTGCTTCAATAGGGGAACAGACAATAAAACAATCACTACTGGCCAAACATAATTTAAAGTACCGGCTTCCTGAGCTTTTAATAGTGAATATGCTTTTAAAAGAACAACATAATAAAGAAATGGATTTAAGAAACCCATTAATGCCGATTTTAGCAAATCCTTTGAATTTGTTTTACATATCTCCGAAATTTTATTTTGTGAAAGAATCAATAAGAATAATAATAGAGTTGAAACAAGAGATGAAAAAAACAAAAGTTGAAAATAATCAAGATATTGCAATGAAATTTTAAATGCCGAAGCAACAGTTGACCAAAAAAGTACTGCTATAATAGCCAGGAAATATGCTTTATTCTGTTTTTGCATTTTTCTATGCTAATTTAATTGGGATTTTAAGCCCACCATTTTTAGTGGCGGCTAAGTTCATTGTATTTTTTTTACATTTTTTAAAGTTAAAAGATTCATTGCATTGCTCTCTAAGCCATAAATATTATTTTGCAAAAATCGTAAAACCCTGTCATAATAAAGAATTATAACTGGTGATTCTTCCATAATTAAATTGCTCATTTTCCGATATTGAATATATCTTAATGAATCGTTTACTTGTAATTGAGCATCTTCATAAAGTTTATCAAATTCCTTATTTGCGAAATGTGTATAATTAGGACCCTTAGGGCAAAAATTCTTACTATAAAAAAGCGAGAGATAATTTTCGGCATCAGCATAATCGGCTATCCACGAAGCCCTGAAAAACTGAAGTTTTGCCTGCGCTTTTAATTCTTTTAATGAAGCAGGTGGATTTACATTAATTTTAATGTTAATTCCTATTTCACCTAATTGATGTTGAATGTATTTGCATAAATCAAGATATTCGGAATTGCTTGTAAGCGTAATTTCCGGTAGTGAGGCCAAATCTAAAAAACCTGCTTCGGCAAGTAATTGCCTCGATTTATCGGGATCGTACGAATATCCAAACATTTTTGCTGAATCGAACGAAGGTAAACCCAAGGGAATCATACCGTAATTACCCGGTGTACCGATATTATTCCTCAAATATCTCAACATTTTTTTCCTATCAAAACCATAATTAATTGCTTGCCTTATGGCTTTATAAACTAAAGGATTATTTTTGAAATTTAAATTGCTTGAATCAAGCATAATTCCAAGATATTCAGTATTTAAATAGGGTTGACTAATAAGTTTAAATTTATCTTTGTATTTTGGGTTTAGTAACCCCCTTTTTGTAAGAAGTTCATCTTTATAACTTGCGTCAATTCCCGACATAAAATCAATTTTTCCTTTAACAAATTCCAGAAAAGCTGATTGTTTATCAATTAGAAATGTAATTGAAACGGCATCAAGAAAAGGTAGTTGTTCATCACCGGATTTTTCGAAATAATTTTCGTTTTTCAAATAGATAAGCTTAACACCTTCTTTCCACATTTTGAATTTAAAAGGTCCAGTTCCAACCGGATTCCGCCTAAAATCTTTTCCGTATTTTTCAATAGCTTCATGAGGAAGTACTGAGCAATATTGCATGCTCAAGAGGCCTAAAAACGGAGGAAACGGATGTTTAAGTGTGATGGCAAAACAAGAGTCGTTCAAGGCTTTAAATGAATAAATTTTATTTTTTGAAATATTTACAGAATCGAAAATTTCATGATAAAAAACATTATTAAAAATCCATGCTCCGGGCGAAGCTACTTTAGGGTCGAGAAGGCGATTGAAGCTGTAAACAAAGTCGTTGGCAATTACTGTTCGACCTTTTCCGTTATTGAAAGCTTCATTATTGTGAAAATAAACATCGTTTCTTAAATTAAAAGTATAAGTCAGCCCGTCATCTGAAATATTCCAGGATTTGGCAATGCAGGCTTTGGGTTCTAAATTTTCATTTAGCTGCACTAAGCCGTTAAAAAGCTGGTTCACACCCCAAATATTTGCCTGATTTACTGCAAATGCAGGATCAAGAGAAGAAATACCTGATGCCTCATTATATTTAAAAACGCTTTTGGACGAATTATTATCGGCAACTCTATTACAAGCGAAGCTTAATAAAACTAAAAACAAAAAAATGAGCGACTTTTTCATGTGTTTTAAAATTTAACCATATAAGCCATACAAGAACATATAAGGAGAAACGTGAGTACAATATTAATCATTATCCTGTGTGTTTAAATCAATCATTGATGTTTCATTTATTTTTTTTTCGATAGGGTAGGGGTTGAGTTTTTTTTAGTTCTTCCAATATGTTTTCCAATACATTAAATGTTTTAATTGTGTTAAATATATTTTATATTATAATTTATTCACTATAGGCTTGCATTTTTCTTTTAAAATCAACTAATTTTCTTTTTGTCGAAATAATAAATTTATAAACTTGTTTTCCATCGGGCGATTTATATTCCTGATCGTCAGGTTTAATAGTGCGGAGAATATTGTTAAACTCGCGATTCGATGAAATTGCCTGAAGAATATTGTTTTTATAATCAAAGAAATACCAGTATTTTTTGTCAATTTCCAGATAAATAGAAAATGAATCGCCCGAGCGTTTTTTTACGATCTCAATATTTCCTTTAATTAATTTATTTATTTGTGTTTTTTTAATATTTCCTATCCCGATTTTCCCTTTTGAAAGATATGATCGGGAATTATTATTCCATTTAAAACGTACATTGGAAAATACGAGTGTTTTGAGAAGGCGATCCGGAACTTTTTGATAAGCTCCGTATAAACTGATTTCTTCGGTTAATTTTGTTGCTTTTTTTTGCCCGAGTATTTGGTTTAATGAATTGATAAAAACGGGTTTATTCAAATTCACACCTTTTAGATTTGCAAGGTCGATTTCATCTGCAAATATTTCGATAGCTTTACTATCAAAAAAGAAATCTAAAACCATAAGCAGTTCAAATTCTGTTGAATCGGGAATAATATAATGCTCGGTTTTTCCAAAAGTTTCACATGAAACCGCACCTAAATCAAGCCCCAAATTTATTTCACCTTCTCCCGTAACTTTACACTTTTTAGTATCTAAACTCAAAAGATTTCCTGCCAAAGAATTTTGAGCGAATCGTAATGAATCGGCAATGGTGTATTTTTCGGCAACTTCATCATAATTAATTATTCCGTTCGCTGAAATTATTTCAATATCGCTGTAAAAACTTTTTGGCGAAAGAAAAGCAGGATAGATTTGAAACTCATCTTTTGAGAAAAGAAGCGAAGCGAACATTTTTTGGCCTGTAATATCTTTAAGCTCTTTATCGACAGGTAAAAAGATGTTTTTAGGATTAATAGTCGATGAAAATTTAATCCAATAATTTTGAGTTATGTAGCAATCCTGAATAATTCTGAATCCACCATCGAAGCTAAGGAATTCATTTTTTGCTCTGAGTTTTGCCAATCCCGAAAAAAGAAAACCTTGGTTAAGGAAAAAATTTGATGAATCGGAAATAAAACCGTTTGCAAAAGTTTCTCCATCCGAATTTACCGTTATATTATTCATATAAATTGCTTGCCTCCTGCCATCTTTTTCAACATAATCATAATATCCCTTAGCCGAAAACATTTTTTTTGAAGCAATATCAACCATTGCATCATAAATGAAATGATTTTTATTTACGGTATCGGCAATTATAACAGCTTCATTTATTGTTTGCATTTTTGCATCTTTCAAAATCGTAATTGCTTCATTGCCCGGGAATATTGCTGCATCGGCAACTTTAATAATTTTTACATCTTCGGCACTAATTACATAATTTTTAATATCATATTTTGCTTTAATACAGAAAAATGCCAATGAATCCTGCAAGGGATTAGTGGAAACAAATTGTGAACCCGGCAAGTCGATGCACATAATTCGATCATATCTCATTTGATTCAGGTCAGGATAGGAATTAGAAATATTGTTTTTTAGGGTAATTTCATCATTATCCATAGACCATTCAAATTCATCCATATAACAAATGTATTTATTAAATGGAAACTCAATAATAGAGTTTAAACCCACGTTTGAGAAGCGTCCAATCCTATCATCAAAATCAACAAAAGCTTTATAATCAATAGTGGAAAGTGTGATTTGCGATGATTCGGCTTTTCGAAGTGCAAAATCCGTTGTATCAGAATCAAATGCATGATTATAAAAGTTAAATAAGTTTGAACTCATTAGGGCATCGGCAAATTCAAGTTTCCCGTTCCCGCATAATTTTTTTGGTGTTAAAACCAATTCTCCTTCAAAATTCACCTGATTATCATACATTAATAATTTTTCATCATTAGAATTAATTTGCATTGAATCGGTAAAAGGTAACCAATGTTGTCGGATATTATCTCCTTCAACACTTGGATATTCGATCGGTGAAATTTGCTTATTGATAATAAAATTTTGGGCTAATGAATTTGCCGAATCGGGTAAAAATATAAATTCGTCGGAACGAGTTTCGGAAGTCAGGTATTCCAGTAAGCCTTTTCCTTTAAGACCTTCGTTACTAAGAAATATTTTTGAATAATAAGTTCCTTTTCCATTGTAGATCGGGTATCCTGCATCAGGTGTTTCGTGAACAAAACCTAAAGAGTAATCGGGTTGAATTGTCAGAGGCTCTTCAATGACAGGGAAAATTCCACCTGAGGCGAGATTTCCGTTCATTTTTAAGCCTTCAGTCGTGAAATTATCAAGGCTGTCAATTGTGAAAGGATAAACGTGATATTTAAATCTATCTCGTTTATAAACACCATTTTGAATACTTTTGTTATCGAAATAAACATAAGCATCGTTTTTGTTTGAGAAATACGGATATTCCGGGAAGGATTTGCTGCCCGATTTATTATTCGGATCGTCAATCAAAAGTTCACCGCTGATGTCGGCAATCACGGTTTTTACTCTAATTTGCCGATAAAAATTATTGACCTTGTCATAATTACTTCTCACCGTAAAACTCATTGAATCAATTGTTGGAAGAGCGAGTTTGAATTTATCATATTCAAATAAACCGTTTTTTGAATAAAAGTCGAAAAGCCCGGCATGAATTCTTCCTGAGAAAATAAAATCCCTGTTTTTTCTAAAAACAATTTCTTCGTTTTCAGGGTAAATATAAACACTTTGCGAATCGCTGAGTTGAATTTCCGGAACTCCTTTTACAGTAAGATTATAATTGTCAACGTTTAATCCGGCATTACTTCCTGAGTTGATTATTGATTTTATTCTTATTACATCATAATCAATTTTTCCTTGGTATGCATTATAGTAATCAATAAGATTTTCTTTTATATATACTTTTTCGTCTTCCGAATCATAGACAATGAATCCTTTATTAGCAAGCTTAACAAGCACTGCTTTAATTTGATCGGCAGGTTTGTTTAAATGATTCGCAAAAAATGAAATATTAAACTCATTTTCATCAATAGGCTCAAGGTATTTTACGATTTCTTCAATCGGATTATTTTCATCAATTCCCTGAAGTTTAATGTATTCATTTTCGGCATAAAAATTATTTGATTCAAAAATTGCAAGGCTTTGTTTATTAATGCCCTTCATCATCTCGAAACTCAGTATGCTGTCGGTTGTATTCCAGTTCAATGCCTCACAAAAAATATTGAGTTTGTGGTAAGAATCAAGAAAAGGGCTTTTTGAAAGTCCTTTTTTTTCTTTATGAAGATATAAAGATTTATCAGCGTCAGAATATTTTATTTTTAACTCAGGATGAAAAATAGAATCGTTTTCGAGATAAAACGAAGCAGATGATTTAATTGAATTAATAGTATTATTATAAATTACAAAATTCACCGAAGTGAAAGCTGCAAAAATTTTATCGTCTTTCTTGAAAAATAATTTTGCTTTATTATTTTTTGTTCCCCAAGCAATTAGCTTTACTCCCCTCATTGAAAATCCGCCTTCACAATCAATATCATCAAACAAATTCTTTATATGATGTTGATTTAAATAAGATGTAAAACGCGGATAAGAAGGTTTGTTTTGTAATCCTCCCGATGAAATTTTTTCGCTTATACTTCCAAATAATGGGTTATCGAAAAAATATTTATTATGGAATTTAACCGAGTCGGCCGAGAAAACAGATGATTTGCAATTAATTAAATATAAATTTAATTCGGCATATACGCTGTCGTTCGGGAGGCCGCTTCTGGTCCAAAACAATTTTCCTCCTTCGCCTGCCCATTTGTTTAAACTCGGAAAAAATGAACCTTTTGTTTCGGCAATAATTGAACTGTCTTTTTTTGTAATACATTTAAGATCAAGTTCAGGGAACACTATCATTGGAATTGTATCGAAATAAAAATAAAAATCTTTATTTGAAACTTTCCATGCTAAAGACCGTGATTTATATAAAGTTTGTTCGGAAAAAAGTTTGTTGCAAGCTTCAATATATGAAAGGAATTTTTTTTTGTTTCTTTTATCCAATAAATTTTCAAGACTGAATTGCCATGCCTTGAGACTCTCAGGGTTTTGATTTGAATTTGAGATATTTATCAAAGCCATCAAATATTCGTAAAAATACGGAAATGCTGTCATATTTCGCTCCAACATTCGGTATGATGTTTTACAAACCGTGTCTTTGAAAATTTTTGTGAAAACAATAGAATTCCAACTTTCAGAGAATTTTCCAAGTAGTTCGTCTGCTTGCTTTTTTCGTGTTTTATTTGGTATGTTTCCAAAAAGGATTTCCAGTTCGCTTAAATAAGTTTCGCTATTATTTGAGAATTTTTTTAATGATTGAGAAAAAAGATTATTAATGATAAATAAAAATAGCAATGAAAATATTAAAACGATTTTTTTCATGAACTTTTTATTGTTTAATCATTTGATAATGTTTAATTACATGCATTTTAATTTATAAAACGTTTAGCAGCTTGCTTATGTTACTTTTTTGAAAACACATGCTACCCAATCATTTTTTGAAATAAAATTGGAAAGCTTAAGATTTTCCTTTTCAGCAGCTTTTCGAATCAATTCAAGGTCTTTCTCATAGAAGCCGCTCATCAATAAGTATCCATTTTTGTTTAGGCAGTTAGCATAGTTTTTAATATCAGCCAATAAAATATTCCGGTTTATGTTTGCGATAATCACATCAAATTTTTTGCCTTGAAGCAAGGCTGCATCACCCAATAAAACTTCAATATTTGAAGCATTATTTTTTTCAATATTTTCGATTGTATTATTATAAGCCCATTCGTCATTATCGATAGCCAATATATTTTTTGCTCCCAATTTTTCAGCAAGTATTGCTAAAACTCCTGTTCCACAACCCATATCAAGCACATTTTTGTCTTTTAAATCCATTTCCAATAAAAGTTCAATCATCATTGAAGTAGTTTCGTGGTGGGCTGTCCCGAACGACATTTTTGGTTCAATGATAATATCGAATTCAATGTTTTTTGGTTTTTCGTGGAATGGTGCTCTGATGCAGCATCTTTTTTTGATTGTTACTGCCTCAAAATTCTTTTCCCATTCGGCATTCCAATTCTGATCTTCAATAATTTTTTTCTCAGGTGCTGATTTGAAATTATTTAAAAACTCAAAATTAAATTCATCGGTTTTGTTTTCATCATACTGTTTTTCCGAAACATAAGCCTGAAAACCGGTTTCAGTATCGATAAAACTATCGAAACCAATTTCGGCAAGCCTTGCTATCAGTATGTCTTTTTCAATGCTATCGTTTGCAATGTAATATGTAAATTCTATGTAATTCATTTCAAATATTGTTTATCAGAGATGGGAAAGTATAATGTATTATGGTTAAGTAAAATATTGTGCAGCTTTTTCCTCCATATTTCCTTAATTTTCAATTGAGCAAATAATTTCAACGAAATCATCAGCCTTAAGTGAAGCTCCACCTATTAGTCCGCCGTCAACATCAGGATTGGAGAAAAGTTGTACAGCATTTTTTGCATTACAACTTCCGCCATAAAGTATTGTGGTTTGTTCAGCTATTTCTTTATCGAAATTATTTCTTATCAATTCGCGTATAAACTTATGCATTTCCTGAGCTTGTTCGGGTGAGGCCGTTACACCTGTCCCAATCGCCCAAACCGGTTCGTAAGCAACAACAATTTTCTGAAAATCATTTTTTTTGAATTTAAAAATTGTTTCTTCCAATTGTTTTTTAACAACTTCAAAATGCCGTCCCGATTCGCGTTCGGAAAGTACTTCGCCACAGCAAAATATAGGTAAAAGATTGTTTTCCAAAACTATTTCAACTTTTTTGCCAAGAGTTTCATCGTTTTCGTGAAAATATTTTCTTCGTTCGGAATGCCCGATTATTACATAATTAGCTCCGGTTGATTTAATCATTGCGGCAGAGATTTCACCCGTGTAAGCTCCCTTTTCATGTTGTGAGCAATTTTGAGCTCCAATTGAAATCGTTTGGTTATCAAGGCATAATTCTGAGGCTTTTTGCAATAAAATAAAAGGAGGTGCCAAAATAACTCCGGTTTCATTCGTGTTAATCAATGAGGCTTTCAAATTAATTTTTGAAATAATATTTTCAATCAATTTGATTCCTTCATCGAAATCCATATTCATCTTCCAATTTCCGGCTACTATCTTTTTTCTCATAATTTTTTGAATTTTATTTTTTGTGATATTATAAGTGATTATTAATCACTTAATAAAAAGAAATTTTCAATTACAACATATTGCTGCTAATTTAAAATATTTTTAATAATTTTGGGCTAAAAATTCAATAATATTGGAATTTAAAATATGGAATTGTTACTTAGGGCCTTAGAACCATCGGATGTTGAACTTTTATATAATTGGGAAAACGATAGAAGTATATGGAAATTAAGTAATACTATTGCACCGTTTTCAAGATTTATTCTTGAGCAATATGCTAGTAATTCGCATCAGGATATTTATACGGCAAAACAATTAAGATTAATGATTGATGTGAACTATGATGCAAGCAATTATAAAACTGTTGGTTGCATTGATTTGTTTGATTTCGATCCGGTCAATATGCGGGCAGGAGTTGGAATTATTATTGAAAAAAATAATAGAGGGAAAGGATATGCATCTTTAGCATTGAAGAATTTGATTGATTATGCTTTTTCTGTTTTAAATCTTCATCAATTATATTGTAATATTACGGTTGAAAATAAGTTGAGTCTTGAGCTTTTTAAGAAAGCAAATTTTGAAATTGCCGGATTAAAAAAACAATGGATTAAAGACAAGGACGCATGGCTTGATGAATATTTGTTGCAACTGATAAATGAATGACATAATTAATTTATCAGATGGTTTTGTTTAGAAATTTATAAGTTTAAATAATGGATTATTATTATTCAAAATACAGAAATAATACAAAGAAAAAGAAATCAAAGTTTAGAAAATTTTTGCTTGTTTTTTTATTGATTGCACTCGTAGTTTGTTGTATAATTGGCTATCGTTTGTTTGTTACTATTTACAAATCAAATGTATGGCTTGCCGATCAGGATACAGTATCGGTTTATATTCCTACAAATTCCAATTTTGAAGAAGTAAAGAAAATTCTATATAGTCAGGGAATCATAATTGAAAGAGGAACATTTGAATGGCTTGCCGAAAAGAAAAGTTATCCTAATTCAATAAAATCAGGCAAATATCTGGTTCGGAACGGAATGAGTAATGATGAATTGATAAATTTATTGCGTTCAGGTGATCAGGAGCCGGTGCGATTGATATTTAACAGCGAAAGAAATTTAAACAGGCTGGTTCGAACAATTGCCAAGCAAATTGAACCCGATTCGGCTGATTTGATAAATCTTTTGAATGATTCCGTTTATGTTGCAAAATTCGGGTTTTCACCCGATAATGTTTCAATTCTTTTTGTTCCGAATACTTACCATATTTTTTGGGATGTTACGGCGGAGCAATTTCTTGAGCGAATGAATAGCGAATATGAAAGGTTTTGGAATGGGGATAGAAAAAATCTTTGCGATAGCGTCAATATGACAATACCTGAAGTTGTTACTCTTGCTTCTATTGTTGAAAAAGAAACTTCAAAAACTGATGAGAAAGCTAAGATTGCCGGTGTTTATATTAATCGTTTAAAAAGGAATTGGTATTTACAAGCCGACCCTACCTTAATTTTTGCTCACTCGGATTATAATATTAAAAGAGTTTTGAACAAACATAAAAATATTGATTCGCCATACAATACCTATACAAACAAAGGTTTACCCCCAGGCCCGATTTGTTTGCCTTCAATTTCGTCTATTGATGCCGTTCTTAATTACGATAAACACAAATATTTGTATTTCTGTGCAAAAGATGATCTTTCGGGTTATCATAGTTTTTCAAAAACTAATGCCCAACATAATCAGAATGCAAGAAAATATCGGAAGGCTTTGGATAATTTAAATATTAGAAAATAAGCATTTAAGTAACATTTGTGCAGTAAATAATCAAAAATGACAATAGAAGATTTAGGATATAATTCAAGTTTGGAAAATTACAGAAAAGAACATAAGCTCAGTTCTTTTGGTGTGGGAAGGATTATTTCTGAACACAAGGAAAGATATATTGTTAAGTCAGATAAAGCTGTGTATGATTCTGAATTAATTGGAAATTTAAGATTCTCGGCTAAAAGCAGGTCTGATTTTCCTGCTGTTGGGGATTGGGTTGCCATTTCTGAATATGATGAGGATAAGGCATTAATTCATGCCATTTTTAATAGAAAATCAGTAATTGAGAGACAATCAATTGGGAAATTTGGGGAGAAGCAAATAATTGCAACAAACATTGATTATGGATTAATAGTTCAAGCAGTTGACAGAGACTTTAATGTAAATAGGTTGGAAAGGTATTTAACAATTTGCAATGCTGCCAATGTAACACCAATTATTATACTCAGTAAAATTGACCTGATAGATGAATTGGACTTAGAAAACATTTTGGAAATAATATCTGAAAGAATCAAAAATATCTCAATAATTCCTATCAGTAACCAAACTCAAGCGGGATACAAGAAAATATTTGCAATAATTGAAAAGGGGAAAACTTATTGTTTACTTGGTTCTTCAGGTGTTGGTAAGTCAACATTATTGAATAATATTTCAGGCAAAGAACTAATGAAAACAAATTCAATTAGTTTGAGCACTAATAAGGGAAGGCATGTTACAAGTCACAGAGAATTAATAGTTCTGGAAAACGGCGGAATTCTTATAGATAATCCGGGAATGAGAGAAGTCGGGATTACAGATACATCGAATGGATTGGAAATTGCATTTAATTCTATTGATAAACTATCTCGAAATTGTAGATTTAAAGATTGTACACACACCCACGAAAATGGCTGTGCGATACTGGAAGCTGTGGAAACGGGAGAAATAGATAAAGCCTCTTACGATAACTACCATAA
Source organism: uncultured Bacteroidales bacterium (assembly GCA_964494265.1). GTDB lineage: Bacteria > Bacteroidota > Bacteroidia > Bacteroidales > JAEINX01 > JAEINX01. The sequence goes on along the minus strand of CAZBSL010000005.1, from coordinate 7,359 downwards.
AATGAAAAAAGAGGAAATCCATTTTGAATCAAGTGTTGCCGTGAAGCGAAAAAAAGATAAGGATTTTGGGAAAATGCTTAAGAATTTTAAAAAGGACAGAAATCAAAATAAGTATTAGACAAAACATTATAGAGTTGAAGACTCACTTTAGCCCCCAAAAACGCAATAATAATCTCAAAACTCAGACATTAATCAAAAATGGTCAACGCTATTCAGGCATAGTCAGCCCCGAAACCCGTAAGCTGTAAACCGAAACAATTTAATATAACTTCTCCCTCTTCAATAAATAGGGGAGGAGTATTTGTTCGAAACCTTTATTTATATCAGCTTCAATAAAATCAATACGATATTGTCCGCAGCGGAGTTTTAGTTCCTGTTTGAATTTTGAAAAAGATTCGATATAGTTTTGTTTAACATCAAATGGATTTATTTTTAATTCATCTCCATTTTCCATGTCGATAAATTTGTGAGGCCTGTTATCAAAATCAAAATCTTCTTCTTTTTGTTTGTCGGTGATATGGAATAAAACTACTTCGTGTTTATTATGACGTAAGTGTTGCATTGCCGAAAATAATTCATCGGCAGAACGATTGTTTTCAAGCATATCGCTAAAAACAATCACCAGCGAACGCTTATGTATTCTTTCAGCAATTTCGTGAAGGGCATCGGTAGCGGCAGTAGTTTTCTTTTCACCTTTGCTAAGGGGTTGGAGTAGTTTTTCTAATTCAGTAAATAAATACTTTTGATGGACCGTTGTTGATTTTGCTCTTGTGTGAGTTTCTATTTTATCTGAAAATATGCTTAAACCAACAGCATCACGCTGTTTCTTTAATAAATAAATTATAGCAGCAGAGGCATATACAGCGAAATGAATTTTATTCGGATTATCAATGTTGATATTTTCCTTGATTGGAAAATACATCGAAGAAGAATTGTCGATAATGATCTGACATCTTAAATTAGTTTCTTCCTCATAGCGTTTCACGAAGAGTTTTTCAGTCCGCCCGTAGAGTTTCCAGTCAATATGCTTGATAGATTCGCCGGCATTATAAAGTCTGTGTTCGGCAAACTCGACCGAAAAACCATGAAAAGGACTTTTGTGTAAGCCCGTTATAAACCCTTCAACAACATGTTTGGCTAAAAAATCTAATGAACCGAATTGCTGTAGCCTGTTTTGATCAATAATATAGTTCACAAAAAGTATTTTTAATTAGAGTAGAAAAAACACTTTTTATAATATTGCTTCGATTTTATTGACAAGAGTTTGTTTTGGAACAGCTCCTACTTGTTTATCAACTACTTCACCGTTTTTAAAGAAAATAATTGTCGGAATATTTCGAATGCCGAATTTAGCAGTAATTCCTGAATTATTGTCAACATTTACTTTTCCAATAATTACTTTGTCTTTATAATCTTCACCGATTTCATCAATAATTTTACCAACCTGACGACAAGGGCCACACCAAACTGCCCAAAAATCAATAACAACGGGTTTTTCTGCTTTTAAAACTAATTCTTCAAAATTGCTATCTGTTATTTCTATTGCCATAATATTTTTTTTTTAAAAATTAGCTGCCAAAATTAATAAACTATTTTCGTACATTTTATTTTTTTACAAGATTTTTTTTTACCCATTTCTAAAACTTATCAGTATTTCCAAAATGAACCCTATCCAGAAAGATCGGTAGGAAATCACAAAATTCCTGAAATCAATGAAACAAATTGCACAGCCAGACTCAAGCTTGGCGTCTGCAACCGATTTATTAACTTTAAGTACTTTTTACTTTAGGCACTTTAAGTACTTATTCACTACAATTTTGGAATTTTATTCAACTCAATATTAGCATTTTTGAGATTCTCAATTGATTTAATAAATTTTATCGGATTAACCATTGATAATCTTGGTTTTAATCTTAAGGATTTTTTTTCTGTATTGTCGGTAAGGCAAAAATTTAAAATGCATTTTCCGGGATTTGCTTTAATGCTTTCCGAAAGTTTTGAAATTAGATCATCTGTAATATCCATAAGATCAAATTTTAAAGTAATCTCACGAGAAAATTTTTCGATAGCATCAGGCAATAATTGAATGTCGAGAACCTTCAATTCAAGTGATTTTTCGTCATATCTTTTTTCTTGTACTCTGGCTTTAATTAATAGTGCATAGCCCTCATTTTCAATGTAATTCTTATTTTTAATATAGGAATCGCCAAATAGGGCAATATTAAATGAATCCGAAAAATCTTCAATAATGAAAGTCCCGAAAGGATTACCGTTTTTAGTTGTTTTATGAGCAACCGAAGTTACTATCCCTGCAAAAATTATCGTTTTATTTTTGAGCTGATTGAAATTTTTATTGATTGCACTTATAGAAATATTACAAAAACTTTTTATCTCAAGTTTAAAATTATCAAGTGGATGTCCAGACATATAAAAGCCCGTAACCTCTTTTTCAAATTTTAATTGTTGCAGTTTCGACCAATGCTCGCATTTCGGAAGTTCGATATCTGAAGAAAAAGATTCATCTTCATCACCGAAGAGGGAAATTTGCATAGAATTTTTTTGGCTTTGATAGTTTGAGGCATGTTTCAGTATTTTTTCCAGAAAAATTGTGTCATCTGATGATTCTCTGTGAAAATATTGAGCACGATGTGTATTATTAAAACTATCGAATGCACCGGCCATTGCAAGTGATTCAAGGCTTTTCTTATTTACTGATCGTAGGTTTACTCTTTTAGTGAAATCGAAAATATTGGTAAAAAATCCTTTTTTATTTCTTTCGTCGATTAATGAATTAACGGCTGCTTCACCAACTCCTTTAACGGCAGCCATCCCAAAACGAATTTCGCCGTTTTTGTTTACAATGAAATTATTCACACTCTCATTGATATCAGGCCCCAAAACTGAAATTCCCTGTCGTTTACTTTCGTCAATAAAGAAAGTGATTTTTTTAATATCCTTAAGGTTATGGGTAAGCACCGAAGCCATGTATTCGGCAGTGTAGTGGGCTTTAAGATAGGCTGTTTGATATGAAATAACCGAATAAGCCGCCGAATGCGACCTGTTGAAACCGTATTCGGCAAATTTTTGCATGACCTGAAAAACTTTAGCTGCATTTTCTTTGTCGATGCCTTTTTTTTCGGCGCCCTCAATGAAAACAACTTTTTGTTTTTCCATAATTTCCATTTTCTTTTTACCCATTGCCCGTCTCAGCAAATCGGCTTCACCAAGTGTGAAACCACCCATAATTTGAGCCGTTTGCATAATTTGCTCCTGATAAACCATGATTCCATAAGTCGGCTTCAATATGTTTTCTAACATGACATGAGGATATTCAACTTTTTCTTTTCCATGTTTTCTGTCAATAAAAAGAGGAATAAAATCCATAGGGCCGGGCCTGTACAAGGCATTCATCGCTATAAGGTCTTCTATATTGGTCGGTTTTAGGTTTTTTAGATAACTTCTCATTCCTTCTGACTCGAATTGGAAAGTGCCTATTGTATTTCCTTCCTGATAAAGCTTGAAAGTTTTTTCATCATCAAGAGGGATATTATTAATATCAATTTCAACTCCATGCCTTAATCGAATATTTTCAATTGCATCTTTTATTATCGAAAGAGTTTTTAGTCCCAGAAAATCCATTTTTAGCATTCCGACCGATTCCACAAGTTTGCCTTCGTATTGTGTAACACTTAGTTCTGAATCTTTTGCGGTGCTAAGAGGTATATAATTTACAAGTTTATCGCGCCCGATAATAACTCCGCAGGCATGAGTTCCTGTGTGACGTGCCGAACCTTCGAGAGTTTCGGCAAAGTTTAAAGTTTTCTTAACTAATTCACTACCTTTTTTTCTGGCTTCCGACAATTCCTTGACCTCCTGATAAGCTTTCTTGAGTGTAATTCCGGGCCTTTCGGGAACGAGTTTCGCCAGTTTGTCGGCTTCGGGTAAGGGAAGACGCAGAACTCTTGCAACATCGCGAATGGAAAGCCTCGCTGCCATAGTTCCGAAAGTTACAATCTGAGCAACCCGCTCTTCGCCATATTTATCAATAACATATTGTAAGACCTTTTCACGCCCTTCATCATCGAAATCTATATCAATATCAGGCATTGAAACTCTATCGGGGTTTAAAAAACGCTCAAAAAGAAGATTGTATTTAATGGGGTCAATATTTGTTATTTGTGTGCAAAAAGCCACAGCCGAACCTGCTGCCGACCCACGGCCGGGGCCTACTATAACATTTAAATTGCGAGCAGCGGCAATGAAATCCTGAACAATTAGAAAATATCCGGCAAAACCCATATCTTTAATAACCGATAACTCATAATCCAGGCGTTTAATAATTTCTTCGCTTAGTTCGGGATAGAGGTTTTTTGCACCCTCATAAGCAAGGTGTTTTAAATATTCATCTTCCGAGTCAAATCCTTCGGGAAGCGGAAAAACAGGTAAGATTACATTTTTTTCCAATATATCGAATTCTTCAATTTTATCGACAATCTCACGTGTATTTGTTATGGCTTCCGGAATATCGGAAAATAATTCAGCCATTTCTTCGGGCGATTTCAAATACTCAGTTCCCTTATAATGCATTCCGCCCTCATCGTCAAAAAACTTACCCGTATTCAGGCAAATTAAAATATGATGTGCTTCATAATCTTCTTTATTAATAAAATGAACATCGTTAGTGGCAATGACTTTAACGTTATATTTTTTTGATAATTCTAAAAGAACATTGTTGACGGTTTCTTGTTCGGGATGGCCTCCACGCATAAGTTCAAGGTAAAAATCCTCTCCAAAAATTTCAAGATGTTCCCGTAAAACTTCTTCGGCTTTTTCGATGCCTGAATTAATTATCGCAGACGGAATTTCACCTCCGAGACAGGCAGAGCATGCAATTAATCCCCGACTGTATTTTTTTAAAAGCTCTTTGTCGATTCGCGGAGTGTAATAAAAACCTTCAATAAAACCTAATGAGCTTAACTTTGATAAGTTATGATAGCCTTCCTTGTTTTTTGCGAGAAGTATCAGATGATAACCGCTTCTGTCAGGTTTTCCTTTTTTCTGAAAACGGCTTTCGTGAGCGACATAAATTTCGCAACCTATTATCGGCTTAATACCTTGAGTTTTTGCCTTAATAAAAAAATCCAATACTCCGTACATATTTCCATGATCGGTGATTGCAAGCGAATCCATTCCATATTCTTTAGCTTTTGAAATTAGTTTGCTGACATTGGCAGCCCCATCAAGAATCGAATATTGTGTATGTACGTGTAAATGTGTGAAATCAGGCATAGATTTTTGAAGATTTTTTATGATAAAAATATTAAAAATAAGGAGTAAAATTATATAAAATAGAAGCAAAAAAAACCATTGTTGATAAGTTTTGAGAAAAAGTTTAAAAGGATTTTTTAATTAAGAATTGAGAATTTTATCAATGAGTCCGGCCTATAAATTCATTTCACGCAAAGATCGGGAAGTTTTTACGCAATTCCGATAATTATCGGAAGCAAGAATATTCACAAAAATCACAAAGAATATGACCTTGTGAATTAATTCTTTGCGTTTTTGCGTTTCGTCTGCGTATTTTGCTTGGAATTTTATATACCTGTTTATCAGGTAATATTACAACCAAAATACTTGCTTTCGGGAAATAAAAAAAAGAAATTTGGATAATTGATGAAGCAGTATTATGTAGAATTCGTTTGAATACTATTGCACGTTCCACATGTTAAACTACTTTTTTTCTCATATCATTAAATTTTAAATTATTATATTTGCAGATATAAGATTTTGTAAATAAAAATTATTGAAATATTTTATTAAAGCTATCCCGAAGGGATTTAGTTCAACATTTTGTAAAAGTAATGGTAGGGAAAGTGAAAAAAATAAAGTTGGTAACCCGCTCCCCCGATAGCTATCGGGGTTATCACAGTTTGACAGGAAAGTGCCACGCAAACTGTCACTACTCATACAATTTACAGTTACCGCCAAGTTTAATACAGTACCAAATAGGGAAATAAATGATTATTTTAATTGCATGAATGATAAAATTAAAATACAGGACTTTTATAATTGGATTAGTGACCTAAAATCCAAAATTCATGCGGCACAAACAAAAGTTGCACTAACGATTAATTCTCAATTACTTGAACTTTATTGGGAAATTGTGAAAGACATCTCCGAAAGACAAGAAAACACAGATTGGGGAAGTAAATTCATCGAGCAGACAGCAATTGAATTGAAAAATGAATTTCCTGAAATCCGAGGATTTTCAAGGCGAAATTTATACGCAATTAGACAATGGTATAGATTCTATTATGAAAAATACATATTTGTGCCACGCTTTGTGGCACAATTACCATGGGGACATAATCGATTGATAATTTCAAAAATAAAGGACATTGAAGAAGCAGAATTCTATTGCCACGAGACAATTAAAAATGGTTGGGACAGAGACACATTAGAGGTTCAAATAGAGAATAAATTGTTCGCAAAAAAAGGAAATGCAATAACAAATTTTAAAGAAACAATACCTGCACCACAATCGAAACTTGCCACAGAAACACTAAAAGACCCATATAATTTTGATTTCCTTGGACTGCAAGACGATGCTTTAGAAAAAGCAATTGAAGATGAATTAGTTAGAAACATTACTAAGTTCTTGCTGGAACTTGGAAAAGGATTTGCTTTTCTGGGAAGACAATATAAAATTGAAATCAGCGAAACTGATTATTTCATTGATTTACTATTCTATCATTTAGATTTACGCTGTTACATTGTAATTGAACTTAAAGCCGGAAAGTTTAAACCAGAATACGCAGGAAAACTAAACTTCTATTTATCAGCAGTTGACAGCCAAATCAAAAAAGCAGAAGACAATAAAAGTATTGGTATCCTTTTATGTAAGAAAAAAGACCGGATTGAAGCAGAATATGCACTGAGAGATATAAACAAACCAATGGAAATTAGCGAGTATCGATTAACTGATGCAATCCCTGACGACATTAAAACCAAATTGCCAAGTATCGAAGAATTAGAAAATAAACTATCAGAAAGAATAGAAAAACCAGGCGGTAATAAATAGAACTCTGAGCGGTCTGCAATGCCTGTTCCGCAGTAGCGGAAACTAAGCGATGAGCCCTCCGAAAAAACGGATTAGGTTATGTTGAATTACATCCCATCTCGCTATGTATTTATCAAGGTTTAATTTTAATTGGAAATCTCGGGGAAGGGAAAAAAATAATTGGATCTATGTTGAATTATTATGGTTAAAAACTTGAATAAATTTCTGCTTAATCAAAAACAAAAATATTCGCAAAAATCGTAAAGATTACGACCTTGCGAATAAATTCTTTGCGCTTT
>CAZBSL010000004.1:3537-36600 GCA_964494265.1 uncultured Bacteroidales bacterium | reverse complement strand
TTTGAAAAATTTTTGAAATGAAAATATTTTTTTATCTTTGCCGACTCAAAATAAGGGGTACCATAGCTCAGTTGGTAGAGCAACGGACTGAAAATCCGTGTGTCCCTGGTTCAATTCCAGGTGGTACCACATCGAAAACTTCGATCAATATGATCGGAGTTTTTTTTATTTCAATTGGTTGTGATGTAATCAAAAGAATTTCCCAAGGCTTTGCCTCGGGGTAGTTCATTTGAAAAATTATTAAAAATGAAAATTAAGTTTAATAATTTTTAATATTTTAAAAAAAAATTGTATTTTCACGCATAAAATTAAATGTGGATGAAAGTTTAAAAAATTATTGAAATGAAAAAAATTGTAACTATTGTTTGTGTTCTTATGGTTTTTGGAATAATAGGCTGTAATAATACATCTGAAAAGAAAAGTTTTGATTATGAATCGGAAATTTCTAATATTAAAGATGTTCTTGAAAGTTATGTGATTGCTAATGAAACTCAGGATATCGAATTAATACATAAAATTTGGGCTACTGATGATGATATTATTATTTTCGGTACCAAAGGTGATGAGAAATTAATTGGATGGGAAGAAATAAGAAATGCTATTCAAGAACAATTTAATACTTTTGAAAATACATTGATTTCGGTAAGAAATCAGGTAGTTAAAATTAATAAATTTGGAGATATTGCATGGTTTTCCGAAGTAGTTAATTATAATTTTATTTTAGATGGAAAAGCGAGAAGCTATGAAGGAATCAGATATACTGGTGTTCTTGAAAAAAGAGGGAATGATTGGTATATTATTCAAAGCCACATGTCGATTCCGGCTGAAGCCAATTAAATTAAGATTTTTTCTACCTTACTTTGCAGAATAAAAGTTTATGGAAGTGTTAGATGCGATTTTATACCGACGGAGTATTAGAAAATACTCTGACATTAATATTTCAAATGAAATATGCGAAAAACTACTTGAAGCGGCTATGTATGCCCCTTCGGCAAAAAATTTACGGCCCTGGCATTTTGTGGTAATTAAAAGTAAAGAAAAGTTAGTTGAATTATCAAAAGCTCATCCTTACGGAAGTATGCTGAAATCCGCAAATCTTGCAATTCTTGTTTGCGGAGATATTGAGATTGAAAAAATGGAAGATTATATTGTACAGGATTGCGCGGCTGCTACTCAGAATATTTTATTAGCAGCATATGCTTTAGGTTTGGGAGCAGTTTGGCTTGGTGTTCATCCTCGCGAACAAAGGATCAAAAGCATTTCCGAAGTACTTGAATTACCCCAAAATATTATTCCCGTTTCTCTTATCTCAATCGGTTATCCTGCTGAAGAAAAACAAAAACCAAAAAGAGTAATTCCTGAACGGGTTCATTTCAATAAATGGTAGCTTTTTTAATGATAGAATGATAGAATGCTAAAATAAATACAGAACCCTAATATTTATCAAAAATCATCCATTAAAAGAGTTTATTCAGCCAGAACAAGAACTTTATTCTTTAAAACTTCAATAATTCCACCATTGATTTCAAAAAACCGAATGTTATTTCCTTTTTCTTTAATTTTAATTTTCCCTTTTTTTAAAGCTGAAATCATTGGAGCGTGATTGTTTAATAATTCAAACGATCCATCAATTCCGGGAAGTTGAACTAAATTAACTTCACCTTCAAAAATAGTTTTATCAGGGGTTGTTATTTCGAGTTTCATTACTTTTTATTTAAGCTTATTTTTTACTTTCCTCAAGTATTTTTTTACCTCTTTCAATAGCTTCTTCTATAGTACCAACGAGGTTAAAAGCCGCTTCAGGGTATTCATCAACTTCACCTTCGAGTATCATTTTAAAACCTTTGATAGTATCCTCAATTGGGACAATGGTTCCTTTTAAACCTGTAAATTGTTCGGCAACATGGAAAGGTTGTGACAAAAAACGTTGCACCCTTCTTGCTCTGTGAACCACCAATTTATCTTCTTCTGAAAGTTCATCCATTCCAAGAATTGCAATAATATCTTGAAGTTCCTTATAACGTTGAAGAATTTCTTTTACTTTTTGAGCAGTATTATAATGTTCATCACCAACAACATCTGGTGATAATATTCTTGAAGTTGAATCAAGTGGGTCAACTGCCGGATAAATTCCAAGCTCGGAAATTTTTCTACTTAAAACAGTTGTAGCATCCAGATGAGCGAAAGTTGTGGCAGGTGCCGGATCCGTTAAGTCATCAGCAGGAACATAAACGGCTTGAACCGAGGTTATTGAGCCTCGTTTTGTAGAAGTAATTCTTTCCTGCATTATTCCCATTTCGGTTGCGAGTGTTGGCTGATAACCAACAGCCGAGGGCATACGTCCAAGCAAAGCCGAAACTTCTGAACCGGCCTGAGTAAAACGAAAAATATTATCCATAAAAAACAGAATATCACGCCCTCCGGTCTTTTCATCCCCATCGCGGAAATATTCGGCTAAAGTTAGGCCCGAAAGAGCAACTCTTGCACGTGCTCCGGGAGGTTCGTTCATTTGTCCGAAAACCAATGTTGCCTGTGATTTTCCCAATTCTTTTCTATCAACTTTTGAAAGGTCCCAGCCTCCTTCTTCCATACTTTTAATAAAATCGTCACCGTATCTTATTACCTTCGATTCAATCATTTCACGAAGCAAATCGTTTCCTTCACGTGTTCTTTCCCCTACACCTGCAAAAACCGACATTCCGGAGTAACTTTTAGCAATATTGTTAATTAACTCCATTATTATTACTGTTTTACCAACTCCGGCTCCTCCAAAAAGACCGATTTTCCCACCTTTGGAATAGGGTTCTATTAAATCAATTACCTTAATACCGGTATATAATATTTCCTTAGAAGTAGTGAGATTTTCAAATTTTGGCGGGTCTCGGTGAATTGGGTAGGAATTCTTTACCGAAACTTTACCTAAACCGTCAATAGGTTCTCCGATAACATTAAACAGACGTCCTTTAATATCATCTCCAACCGGCATTGAAATCGGTTTTCCAATTGAAATTACATCCATACCTCGACGCAATCCGTCAGTAGAATCCATTGCAATTGTCCGAACTGTGTTTTCGCCAATATCTTGTTGGCATTCAAGAACAATAATTTGACCATCATCTTTTTTAACTTCTAAAGCATCATAAATATTCGGAAGTTTTTCGGTTTGATCAAAAGAAACATCTATGACCGCTCCAATAATTTGAGCAATTTCCCCTTTTATCATTTTATTTTTTTTACTTTTAGTGCACAAAGATAAATAATTATTATAAACTTAGATTTTTTGAGTATTCATCTGATAAATTTTTTTAATAAAAGATTTTTTTTATTTTTTCTTGAAAATTTTATATCTTTGATTTTAAAATAATTTTTATAAAAACGTTCAAAATATCAATTTATCATAATTAACAAAAAATTAACAATTATAATGTTAACAAACAATTTCAAAGTGGATAAAACGTTTAATAAATATTCTTGAATAAAGAATGGATTGATTTCAAAATATTTGAAATTTTCAAGCAAATCGGATAAAAATGAATCGAAAAGAAACAATAAGCAATAGGTATGAAATATTAAACTATGTTAACAAAGGCATGTTTATTACAGATCAAGAGCTTGTTATTCTTTTCTGGAATAAAGATTTAGAAGAAAAGACAGGAATATTGAGTTCTGAAATTATTGGAAATTCTTTGATTGATCGATTTCCTGAATTTAATAATGAAAGTTTTAAAAAGAAAATTTTAAGCGTCAAAAAAGAACGCCCTATTGAATTGTCTTTTGAAAATAATGATGCGGTTTTTTCTTCTGTAGTCTGCAAAAACTTTCAAAGAAATTTTCATATTAGTTTAATACCTTCTTTCGATAAATCTCAAGAATACTTATTGTTCTCTCTTGATAGAGTTGAAACAAATGTTTCAAAAGATAAATTGCAAAAAAATACTTCACAAGAAATTCAAGTTTTGAATAAAGAGATTCAACAAATTTCCGAATCAAAAAAAATATTGGAAAGAATTCTATCAACATCAAGTGAAGGATTTTTTATTGTCGATAAAAACAACAAAATTGTTGAAGTCAATAACGCAATGTGTAAAATTCTGAATAGAAAGGAAGAAAACATTCTTGACAAACAATTAATGGGTTTTCTTGATAAAAAAAACAGAAAAATTCTTTTTCAAGAATTGAAAAAACGAAAAGAAGGAAAAAGTAGTGTATATGAAATTGAACTTTTACTTCCTGATTTAAAATCAGTCTTTTGTATTTTTCATGCAGTTCCTCACTTTGATAATACCGGAACACAAATTGGCTCATTTGTTATGGTTTCAGATATAACAGAGCATAGAAATATCGAGAATGAACTAAATAATTATAAAAAAAATCTTGAGAAATTAGTTAATGAACGAAGTGAAAAACTAATTGCCAGTGAAGAAAAATACCGCAAATTAACTGAAACCTTAACCGATGGTGTTTTTACAATTGATTTAAAAGGGAATTTTACATATATAAATCAAGCATGTGAAAAAATCACCGGATATTTAATTGAAGATTTTATCGGTAAAAGATTTACAAAAATTCTTGCCCCTGAATACCTTGGACCGGTACTTGAAAAGTTCAGACAAGCAAAATCAGGTGAAGAATTTCCACTTTACGAAATAGAGTTGATTCATAAAGATAAAAGAAGAATATCGGTTGAATTAAATGTTTCTTCAATTTATGACTATAATAAAAACATTATCGGGCGGATAGGATCATTTCGTGATATTACAAAACGTAAAGAAACTGAAGATAGATTGCGAGAAAATGAGGAGAAATTTCGCAGCATAAGTATTTCAGCACAGGATGCCATTATTATTATGGATAATGAAGGGAATATTTCGTTTTGGAATAAAGCTGCCGAAAAAACATTTAATTATACTTATCAGGAAGCAATTGGGAAATATTTGCATAAATTCATAACTCCCAACAAATACTTTATGGATTTTAGTAAAGGGTTTTCCAAATTCCAAAAAACAGGAAAGGGAAATGCTGTCGGTAAAACTTTGGAATTATCCGCAATAAAAAAAGATGGAACAGAATTCCCTATCTCATTATCTCTTTCGGCAGTTAAATTAAAAGGCAAGTGGAATGCATTAGGAATAATCAGGGACATCTCGCAAATTAAAGCTGCAGAAGCAGAAATAAAAAGAAGTGAACAAAATTTTAAAGCTTTAGCAAAAAATTCATTTGAATGTATTGCAATTAATGATATCAAAGGAAATTATCTTTATGTAAATACACAGGCCTCCGAATTAACCGGATATAGTGTTGAAGAATTACTTTCTTTAAATGTAAGGGATCTCACACCGGTTGATAGTGTTGAAATTGTAATGAAGAGAGTTAAAGACAGAATTGAAGATAAAACATCTTCTAAATACTTTGAATCACAATTACTATGTAAAAACGGGAAAATTATTCCCATTGAAATTGCTGCAACGAAAACAGAATGGCATGAAAAACCTGCTGATATGGTTTTTTTCCACGACATCAGCGTACGCAAACAAGCTGAAGAAATTTTACGCCAGAGCGAAGAACGACTGAAAATCGCTCTTGATATTGCTTCAACAGGCCTCTGGGAATTAAATTTGCAAAACAATGAACTTTATATCGGCCCAAATATTTTCAAGCTTCTTGACTATGAAAAAGATGACAATTCAATATTAAGTTTGGAGGATTTACATAATCCGAATGATTGGCCCCAAATAAAAAAACAGTTTAAGCTATTAAAAGAGAAAAAAATCAGTACTTATGAATATGAGTACAAGATAAAAACCAAAACAGGGAAATGGAAATGGTTTCAAACCTGGTCGAAAATTTCGAAATGGGACAATAAAGGAAAGGCTGTAAGTTTATTAGGAGCAGTTATGGATATTGATGACACAAAACAATCTGAAAAAAAGAACCAACATCTTAATGCTGTCCTTCAGGCAATCCGCGACGTTGACCAATTGATTACAAGAGAAAAAAACAAAACTATATTACTTCAAGAAGCATGTAATGTCCTCATAAAAACTCGTGGTTATAGTAGTGCATGGATTGGGCTTCTTGATGAGAACAAGAATTTTACGGCATTTGCCGATGCCGGATTTGGAAATTCATTTTCAACATTAGTTGAATTGATTAAGAATAAAAACCAAATTGAATGTGTAAAAAGGGCATTAAACCAATCTGATATAATTTTTATTGATAACCATACTTTGATTTGCGAGGGATGCCCGATGTTAGGTCGTGCACCAAATAATAATGAATTAACCATTAGACTTGAACATAATAATTCAATTTATGGTGTGCTTTCGGTTTCCCTTCCAAACGAATTCGTTACAGATAAAGACGAGCAACTGTTATTCAAAGAATTAGCTAATGATATTGCTTTTGCTTTGCATAATCTTGAGATTGAAAATCAACGGAAAAAAGCTGAAGAAAAATTAAAAAAACAAACAATTGAATTAAAAGAACGTAATGAAGAATTAGATGCATTTGCACATTCTGTTGCCCATGACCTTAAAAATCCGCTTGGAGCAGTTTTGGGATTTTCAGAATTATTAAATGATGAATTCTCGGATCTTTCTGAAGATGAAATTCAACAATTTATTCAACATATTTATAAGGGTAGCACTAAAATGAAGAATATTATTGATGGTTTGCTTTTATTATCCAGCTTGCGAAAAACAGAGGTAAAAACCGAAGTTTTGGATATGAGCCTAATCATTGAAGAAGCCATAGATCGCAATTCTCAACTGATAGAAAAAAATAACGCTGAAACAGTTTTTACGAAAAAGTGGCCCAAGGTTTTAGGTTTCGGTCCATGGATAGAAGAAGTTTGGGTTAATTATATTAATAATGCTATAAAATATGGAGGCGAACCTCCAAAAATTGAACTTGGATTTGATATTGAAAATTTGAATAAATCCGATAAAAAGATGATTCGTTTTTGGGTTAGAGACAATGGTAAAGGTATTTCACCCGAAAATCAGAAACGTTTATTCAAGCAATTTGAACGCCTCGATCAGGTTAAAATTGAGGGACATGGATTGGGACTTTCTATTGTTCGCCGAATAATTGAAAAATTAGGCGGAGATGTTGGTGTTGAAAGCCATTTCGATAGCACTTGGGTTGGGGAGGAAAAAGGCAGTCTTTTTTATTTCACCTTACCAATGGAAAACAGATAAATTAATTCCTTGGCCTTTTAAATTTTGACTTCTTAAAATTAGTTTCTTTTTTATCACCTCTTCCTCTATTATTTTCTCTTCCCCGAAAATCATTTCTTTCACCACCTTGCTTCTTTTTATTTGATTCTTCAACAACTAATTTCAAACCTTCATATTTGGCGTCTTTAAATGATTTTAAAACCAGTGATTTATAAGCTTCATCTGTTTCAAAAAATGAAAATGATTTTAAAATTTCTATTTTGCCAATTTCAGCATTTCTTTCATTAATATTTTGGTTTATAATAGTTAACAAAAGTTTTGGTGTTAATTTGTTTTTTGAACCTATATTTATAAAAAACCTTGCAAAAGAAATTCTATTTCTTCCTGATTTTCTGCTCTCAGAGCTTTTGAAATCTGATTTTTTGGTACTTACATTAATATCTGGTGCATCTTTATAATATGATAAAAAACGATTAAATTCGACTGAAACAAAATGTTTAACAAGATCTTCACGACTTAACCATTCAAGTTTTTGATAAATCGAAGGCATAAAAGATTCAATTTGCAATTCGTTAACTTCAACTTTCTCAACTTTATCAATTAATTTAAAGAGTTGTTTTTTACAAATATCATTACCAAGCGGAATCATTCTTCTTTCCATCTTTTTCCCGATTTTTTTCTCAATCATCGAAATCTTGTTCATTTCTCTGGTATGAACAATTGAAAGAGAAACACCTTTTTTTTCCGCTCTTCCTGTTCTACCGCTTCTATGAGTATAAATATCGGTTTCATCGGGTAGGTTATAATTAATAATATGGCTTAAATCGTGCACATCAAGCCCTCTCGCTGCAACATCGGTTGCCACTAAAAGCTGCAATTGACTGCTTCTGAATTTGCTCATAACATGATCGCGTTGAGCTTGCGATAAATCGCCGTGTAAAGCATCTGAATTATAACCGTCGTTTGAAAGTTTATCAGCCACCTCCTTAGTTTCTCTTCGTGTACGACAAAAAACTATTGCATAAATATTAGGGTGTATATCAACAATCCGTTTTAATGCAATATACCTGTCTTTTGCCTGGGCTACATAAAATGCATGGCTCACATTTTCAGTACTTACATTTTTACCTCCCACCGAAATTTCGACAGGATTTTTCATATATTTTTTTGCCATCCTAACAATTTCGGTAGGCATTGTTGCCGAAAACAACAATGTTTGTTTGTTGTCGGGTATTGTTGATAAAATAGCGTCCAAATCGTCTTTGAAGCCCATCGAAAGCATTTCATCCGCTTCATCTAAAACAAGCCATTTGACATTTCCCAGACGGAGTCTTTTGCGTTTAATTAAATCTAAGGTACGTCCGGGTGTCCCGACAACGAATTGTCCACCTTTATTAAGTGCATTGATTTGAGCATCGATACTTGCTCCGCCATAAACAGGAATTACCTTAAAGCCTTTAAGATGTTTAGCATAACTTTCGATATCTTTGGATATTTGTAAACATAGTTCTCTGGTAGGGCAAAGTATAATACTTTGTATTTTAGTTGAGTGAATGTCGGTGTGATGTAGTAGAGGTAAACCGAAAGCAGCCGTTTTTCCTGTTCCCGTTTGAGCACAGGCAATCAGGTCGTCATTGGCATTCATTAAGTGGGGAATTGTTTTTTGTTGAATAGGAGTCGGATTCACAAACCCTAAATCATTTACAGCAGCTAATATTTCCTGACTAAGCCCGGTTTCATTAAATGTATCCATTTAGTTTTTTTTATAATCTGTTTTTGTTGAAAATTGAAATTTGCCTGACGACGATGCTATTGTCGCCATTTTATTTTTTTAAGAATTAAGCGGCAAAAGTAAACAAATTAATTTAGTAACAACAAATTATTATTTTATATATCCTCGCTACCTCACGTTTAAAGAAGAAATATCGAATATTGAACAAGGAATGATGAATGCCGAAAACTTCATTATTCGAAATTTCTTGTTCAGTATTCATTATTAAAAAATGTATATTGAAATGATAATATTCAAAAAACCACACGATACAATCGTGCGGTAGCGGGGTGTTTATAATCAATGCCTTGCGTGCTTTGCGATTCGTCTGCGAACTTTGCGTGAACCATTTAAACACGTATTATTCCCGGACTTAGGAATTTATTTTGAAATATTAATATCGAATATAGAACAAGGAATGATGAATGTTGAAGAAATTCATTATTCGAAATTCCTTGTTCGGTATTCATTGTTTAAAAATGTATATTGAAATAAGGTATAATGAACAAATTGGTTGCTATTTTTTTAATGAATTTCTTAAAGAAAAAAGATTTAATATTTGTGTTTACATTTCGTTAAGTTTTGTACTTCACTTTATGCCTCTTTTTCTTGTAACATCTCCATGTCCTCGTTCCTTGATTGATGGAATATTATACCAAGCGACAAAAAGTCCCTTGATTTGGAATGTCAAATCATCTAATAAAAACCTTTTTTGTTTTTGTTGCCTTCTCTGTTGTTACTACAACGAGATAGAAACCAGTATCCAAGCCTGACAGTGTTTCAGACCCTGTCATAGTTCGATGCAGAATACTTTGCCCCAAGAGATTAAAAACCGAAACCTGTACCTCGTAGGGCTCATCAGATTTGATTAAGATTTGATTTCCATAGCTGTAGATTTCAATGCTGTTATCTCGGATGTTTTCTTCGATGTATGTAGCTCCATTTATGAGTAAGAGGAAACGATCGGGAATGGTCGAGGATTGGTTAATGGATATAGAATTATTGGTTTTTAGATTGTAGATATTTCCTGTTTCCAAATCTTTGAGTGAAATATCCACAGTTTCCCAATAGGTATTATCAGAGACTTTAATGATATATTCATTTTCCTGACCAACGTTCAAGCCAAGAGGAATAACCATTTCTTCGCTGGTGTAAGGAAGTACATTAATACTAAGTTTGGAATCTCCGACTTTGGTGTAAAGTTGAGGAGCTTCGGAAATTCCTAAAAGTTTGTAAGCATCAAGATTCTGATCGAAATCCAGCGTTGCGTTTTCATTAAAATGGATATAAGTTTGGTCAGAGAAACCATTTCCTTCCACTTTTAGCACAAGCAAATCTTTAACGAAAGTTTTGTCTTTATAGAAATTAGTTGATGTATGTACCCGTGATGAATTGGGAATGGTTAATTCAGGATTGGCGGAGGCTTTTATAAAGAAGGCATTCATGGGTGGGATGATGCCACCGTCGAGAGCTCCAATGCTTCCATTCCAGCTTACGTACTGGCCGGCATCACCATCGTAGGCATATACAGAGGCATCAATATTGGTTTTTGAACACAAGTTCCAATCGAGCGCTGAGGCATATGGATTTCCCATCAGATTCCAACCAATGCCGCCATCGGCTGTGTAAGTGATGGCAGGAATTGTACTTCCATTAAAAGTAAAATCTCCAACACTCAATTCACCGGCAAAGGATTTTGTTTCATTCTCAGCGTAAGCCACATTGTATCCACGACCTACAACAAAACCATCTTCAAATGAAGAGTTCCAATTTCCAATATCATCTTTTGTGTTGATCCACAGGTTTTGGATTTCATCAAATTTATAGAAATCGTTGCTACCGGGAATGGGATTTTCGTTAGGGACAAACCCCGGACGAATGGCTTGGGCTGCAACAGGAGAAGAAATGTCGTGCCAGCCGGCTGCACCCACATACATTGGGGTAAACCGCTCAATCGTAGCACTTACACCCGAAGTTTCGTGGATGAGAGATGCAGTACCTGTAGCATCAGATTTTAAAATCAGGGCAGCATTGCCGGCATTGTTGTTAAGGACTCCGGCAACAGTAAGTGCTTTTCCTGCGGCCACGCTTAGTACAGCGCCACTTTGGATGGTCAGGTTTTTGCAAGTGGCAGGATTATCGGGGTTCTGGTTAACAACAGGATCGTTTCCTACATTAGGGATTACCACATCATAAGCCTGCGTTGGGGCAACATTCCCTGACCAATTGCCTGATTCATTCCAATCAAAATCTGTATTTCCTGTCCAGGTAATTACGTTAGTGCTCGGATCAACACCTTCCGTCCACTCATAAGCGCCCATGTCGATGGCTGTATTCTGAATCCTGGCCTCACCCCTTATATCTGTAGATAATGTATTATCACTATTAGATCCGGAATTTACACACAGAGAATTACCAAAAAGCCGCAAATCTCCTGTAGAAGTATTTACAAATAATGGATCGCTGTTCTTACAATTTTGAGGGTTAAAAGTACCTCCGGGATTAGAAATATCGCCTGAACTATTTGAAAAACAGCAATAGTTAAGACCTACGTTTCCGCCATCAATAAATATTTCATTCCCATTTCCCTGGGCATGATTACCCCAAAGTATGCTATTATTGATCGCAACAATTGAAGTCCCATTCATAAAGATGGCGCCACCCTCATTACTTGCATCATTATTATTTAAACTGGCATTAATCAGATTAACAGTAGATGATGAACTACATATTCCTGCTCCACTGGTAGCACAATTGCTTTTAACAAGCAGATTGGTAGCCGTTAGTGTACTGTTTTTCCACAGAAAGATTCCTCCCCCCAGAATACCATAATTTGATTCGAACGTCATGTTTTGCAAATTGCCGGAAACATTATTGAAATGTAGACCTCCACCCCATGAGGTAGTCATACCCTCTGAAGCATTCCCCAGTTTGACAGTAAAACCATCCAATAATGAATTATTACCATTGTTCCAGTTAAAAATAACATGATAGCAATTGTCGGTCAAATCCCCAATAACACCAATATCACCACTCAAAACAGTTTCGTTTGACTCACCAGGACCAAAGTTTGCTCTTTCTTCAATGGTACTTTCCGTTCCGGCGAACCCACCATATACCTCCAGGTTATTCAGCAATTCAAAATGATACTGTCGGGGACCACCGGCATAACCATAAGCATAGCTTGGTTTGTATGTGCCTTTTGCTACCCATATCCGATCGCCGGAAGCCACGATATTGAGTGCAGATTGCAAAGAAATAAAAGCATCCAACCAGGATGAACCGTCATTAGCCCCGGAAGCCAGGGTATTCACAAAAACAAGCTGGGGGTCCACACCACTGGTCCACTCATAGGCACCCATATCAATAGTAACATCCTGGATACGAAGTTCCCCGCGAATATCATTTGTTTGAGAATTGTAACTATTCAGCCCGGTATTTATGGCAGGTGAATTGGAAATAAGTCTGAAATCCCCGGCATCTGCATTTGCAAAATCCGGATCAGAGTTTATGTTATTATTTGTGGTTGTAAATGTACCACCGGAAATAACAATATCATTTGCACTGTTTGAGTAACAGGAATAATTTAGTATCGTCTCACCAGCTAAAGAACCTAAGTAGATTTGATTTCCACTTGTTGCAGCATTATCCCACATTATGCAATTATTTAATTCTGGTGATCCACCAAAAACGCAATAAAGCCCTCCGCCCAAGGTTGCAGTATTTTGGCAAATAGTTGCATTTGTAATAGTAGGGTTAGCGTTTGCAATCATAATTGCTCCACCGGCATAGCTGTTATTCTGATAAAAAAGGCAGTTGATTATTGTTGCATTTGAGGAATTCCAAATATCAAGTGCGCCTCCGCTATTCGCTGATATATTTGAACGGAAAACGCAATTTAAGATCAAAGGTGAAGACGAATTGTTATTGTTAATACCTCCCCCTCCCAAAGCAGCACTATTTTCTTTAAAATTTATTTGTTCCAGCGTTGGCGAAGAACCATCGTTTAACATTCCTCCCCCATTATCATTTGCATTCCCTCCCCGAATGGTAAAGCCGTTCAATGAAGCGGAATTATCCAGGTTTGTTCCTGATGGATGATAAAACACATGGTAGCAGTTATCATCGCCCGTTGTGCCCTGGTATCCGCCGTTTTCAATATCAAAATTATCATCTCCATTTAAATCGCCACTCAGGATGGTTTCGTTGGTTTCTCCTGAACCAAAATTTATCCGTTGTTCAACGGATGTTTCAGTCCCGGCAAAACCACCATATATTTCAACACCTTCTTTCAAGCGGAAATGGTAATAACGCGAAGTGTTTGTTAAATCATAAGAAGAGCTTGGTTTGTATATTCCTTTGGCTACCCAGATTTGCAGTCCGGGAATGGCAATATCCAAAGCCGATTGCAAGGATGTAAAAGCATTGTCCCAGTTTTGTCCGGTGTTGTTGCCTCCTGAGCTGGAAACATCAACATAAATGATTGTTCCGTTCCAATATGGGTCTGTGCCATCAGTCCATTCATACGCCCCCATGTCGATGGTGGTATTCTGAATTCGGGTTTCTCCACGGATATCGACGGGCAGAGAATTATAAGTGTTGTTACCTGTATTCACACAGGGTGAAGCACCCTGAATGCTGTAATCGCCACCAGCCGCATCCACAAACAGGGGATCAGAGGTGATGTTGAAGTTGGTTGTTAGCAATGTTCCATTCAGCACTTCAACATCATTGGTTTGGTTTTTATAGCAGGAATAATTTAGCGTTGTAGTTCCCGTGCTTACCAAAGAAAGTTCGTTTCCTGAAGTTGTTGCCGTATTATCCCAAACAATACAATTGTTTAGGTTTAGAGTTGATGCCGCATTATTCGAGGCAAAACGAATAGCTCCTCCGCTTATTCCTGCCTGATTATCCGACAAACTTACATTATTTATAGTAGCATTAAATTGAACAGACGATGAATAGAAAATTATTGCCCCGCCATTGTTTGTTGCCGTATTATCAGAAAATATAGCATTCGTAATAATTGGAGAAGAAGAATGAGTGGATAGTGCACCCCCATCAGCAGCAGATGTGTTGCCGGTAAAGATGGCATTGCTAATTAGCGGACTTGCATAGCTGATATACATTCCTCCTCCTCCGCCTGAAATATTATTTACGAAGGAAATATTATCAAAAACTGATGAAAAGTTATAAATGTAAACTGCCCCACCCAAATTGTCAGCTACGTTAGATTCAAATATTACATTCCGGATAGTAGGTGAAGATGAATAAAGAAACAAGCCACCGGCTTTGTTATGCGGATCGGATGCACCGTTTGCATTCCCTCCTTTAACAGTAAATCCATCGAAAACCGTGGCACTTGTCAGGTTCAATCCGTTGGGGTGATAGAGTACATGGTAGCAGTTGTCATCACCAGTTGTACCCTGGTATCCGCCGTTTTCAATATCAAAATTATCATCTCCATTTAAATCGCCACTCAGGATGGTTTCGTTGGTTTCTCCTGAACCAAAATTTATCCGTTGTTCAACGGATGTTTCAGTCCCGGCAAAACCACCATATATTTCAACACCTTCTTTCAAGCGGAAATGGTAATAACGCGAAGTGTTTGTTAAATCATAAGAAGAGCTTGGTTTGTATATTCCTTTGGCTACCCAGATTTGCAGTCCGGGAATGGCAATATCCAAAGCCGATTGCAAGGATGTAAAAGCATTGTCCCAGTTTTGTCCGGTGTTGTTGCCTCCTGAGCTGGAAACATCAACATAAATGATTGTTCCGTTCCAATATGGGTCTGTGCCATCAGTCCATTCATACGCCCCCATGTCGATGGTGGTATTCTGAATTCGGGTTTCTCCACGGATATCGACGGGCAGAGAATTATAAGTGTTGTTACCTGTATTCACACAGGGTGAAGCACCCTGAATGCTGTAATCGCCACCAGCCGCATCCACAAACAGGGGATCAGAGGTGATGTTGAAGTTGGTTGTTAGCAATGTTCCATTCAGCAC
The DNA here is from genome assembly GCA_964494265.1 of uncultured Bacteroidales bacterium. Classification (GTDB taxonomy): domain Bacteria; phylum Bacteroidota; class Bacteroidia; order Bacteroidales; family JAEINX01; genus JAEINX01. The sequence continues at coordinate 21,643 of CAZBSL010000004.1, read as the reverse complement.
TTCAACATCATTGGTTTGGTTTTTATAGCAGGAATAATTTAGCGTTGTAGTTCCCGTGCTTACCAAAGAAAGTTCGTTTCCTGAAGTTGTTGCGGTATTATCCCAAACAATACAATTGTTTAGGTTTAGAGTTGATGCTGCATTAGTTGATGCAAAACGAATAGCTCCGCCACTACCCCCGGCTTGATTGTTTGATAGGCTTACATTATTAATAATGGTATTGTATTGAACAGACGATGAATAGAAAATTATTGCCCCGCCATTGTTTTTTGCCGTATTATCAGAAAATATAGCATTCGTAATAATTGGAGAAGAAGAATGAGTGGATAGTGCACCCCCATCAGCAGCAGATGTGTTGCCGGTAAAGATGGCATTGCTAATTAGCGGACTTGCATAGCTGATATACATTCCTCCTCCTCCGCCTGAAATATTATTTACGAAGGAAATATTATCAAAAACTGATGAAAAGTTATAAATGTAAACTGCCCCACCCAAATTGTCAGCTACGTTTGATTCAAATATTACATTCCGGATAGTAGGTGAAGATGAATAAAGATACAAACCTCCGGCTCTGTTGTGGGGATTTGCTGCTCCGTTTGCATTTCCGCCACTTATTGTGAAACCATCCAGCACGGCAGCACTTGTGAGATTTAATCCATTTGGGTGATACAATACGTGGTAGCAGTTATCATCCCCGCTTGTGCCCTGGTAACCGCCATTTGTTACATCAAAAATATCGTTGCTGCTCAAATCGCCGCTTAGTATGGTTTCGTTGTTTTCCAAGTCGCGATCGTCCATGTCGGGATCTCCGGTGTTTGGGAAGCCGCCATATATTTCAACGCCTTCCGTCATCCGGAAATGATAATAACGGGAACCACCCAAACCATAATCAGCACTCGGTTTGTAGGTTCCTTTAGCTACCCAGATTTCATCATTGGCAACTGCGACATCAAGTGCCGATTGCAATGACGTGTATGCATTTGTCCAACTTGTGCCATTGTTGCTGCCTGAAGCGCTGCTGTTTACAAAAATTGTGTTGGCTTTCAGATTTAACGAAAGCACTATGCCAAAAAATAACAATGCGGCAAAGCTGATTCTTTTTGTTTTGTGTTTCATTTTGATTTGTTTATTTGTGAATGATACATTTCTGGTGAGATGCCTTCGATGCTTGTAAATGCTTCGATAAACTTCTTTGCTGATGAAAAGCCTGACAGCGATCCAATGGTTTTTAATTCCATGTCACGAACTTTTCCCTTATTCATCAGATTTTTAGCATGTCTTACCCTCCATACATCAAGATATTGATCGAATGAATGCAGGGATTGACTGAAATAGATTTCAAGATTTGAAACCGGAATATTGGTAATCACTGATAGTTGATTCAGATTGAAGTTGTGCCTGATATAGGGCCGGTAATGCTCCATACAAAAATCCACCTTTGTGGGCGTTTCCGCCAGGTGCTTGTTTTCGGAATTTTCAGAAGCCGTTTTTAAACCCTTTTTGGCCATAAAACTTTTTAATTGAATTTATTATTTCCGGATCATTCATTTCAATTCACAGGTCAGCAAATAGCAAGTGCAACTTAAAAACTCAACCTTGCCCGAAAAGAGCAGAACTAATTCAGAAAATCAAATACAAAGATGGGGGAGAAAGTAGATAAAAGGGACGATTGCAAGGCTAATGTTGCATCGTTTTAATAATATCCGTGCAAACTTAACCCGGGTTTTTATTTTTCTTTGATTTGGTTAAGGAAAGCCAATGGCGAAATTCCTTCAAACTTTTTGAAACCATTTAGAAAAGTATTGCGCGAAGAGAAGCCCGATAACAATCCGATGGCTTCGAGCGTAAGGTCGGTAGATTTTCCCTCTCTGATCAGGTTCTTGGCGTACTCAACCCTCCACTCATTGCGGAAATCGTTGAACGTTTGCTTTTTCACCTCTCTGAAATAATAAGCCAGATGATGAACGGGCACATGAATCAGTACCGAAAGTTGGGCAAGATTGAATTCGGATTGGAGAAAGGGTTGTAACTCCCCCATGCACGAAGTTGATGATTCACGTATCAGGTTGAGGTAATCGGCTTCAAAATGAGGTTCATTTTTATTTTTTATGGGCACTTCTGGCGTTGAATGCTCATTAATATCAGGAGTTTCCGGTATGCGGGGCAAACCATATAGCACTCCAGGAAAAAAGAAGGGCGAGATTAGCAAACCGGTTAAGCCAATGCCGGATGCAGCCAACAGAAAATTAAGGGTATAAAAAATTACTATTTGTTCTTCTATTTTTACCTCCAGTATCAATCCAATATGGCTAAGTATTAAAATAAAAAGAAATGCAAACAATACAGCGAGCCATTTGGTCATAAAAGCCTGCGATGATAGTGTCCGTGATTTATCCGGCCTTTTCAAATATTGAACATACAGAATGAACGATGCAAGGGCATAAGCCAATACAAGAACCGGACGGCTCAGGAAAACAATGTAAGCGGGTGTTAGTTTTTGAAAAATGTTGCGGTTTATTATCCAAACATTGTTTGCATTCTCCACTATTTTAGATGCCATTTCCATTTTCTCCGACCAGGGGGTAAACAAATGTGGTAGTGTGAGGGCAAAAAAAAGAAGCATGGGTAAAAAATGCCAACAATCACTTTTTCGTAAACGGGAGTTATCGGTCAAAACACTTCGGACGTACCAATAAAGCATAGGCCCAATCATATATGTAACAAATCCGATATTCAGAAAAAAAATACTTGCCAATATAGTGGACTTTGAGTATAATACTACAAACTGAATCAGACTGTAGAGACTAATTAGCAAAAAGAAAAATCCGAGGTAAATAATGGACGGATTTTTTCGGGCATTGAAATAAACCAAAATAGCCGAAAGAAATATGCCCAACAATGAAAAGAATAGCAGCATTAAAAGCTAATTAATATAAAAGATTGCAAATTTATAAAAATCATCCATCCCTGCAATCGAATAAATTTATTTTACAACTATTCAAAAACTATCGCTCGAAATTCCTTGTTAAAAAAAGTAGATTGAAATAATAGTACCCACTCGCACTATACATTCGTGCGTTAGAGGTGCATCCCCCTTCAGTTTTATAATTTATCAAGTCATATCTTATTGTATATTGGAATATTTAAAAATAATTATATTTTTTTTCCGCATTTTGTTTTATTAATTATTTTTTTGTAATATTGCTACACAAAATCGAAAACAAAAAATCGATAAAAAGTTTTTCTGAAATAATTGTTTAAACATTAAGGGTTTCTTTGTTTTTGATAGAAATAATTGAACATAATAAAGAAATTATCTTAAGCTAAAAACTGATTGTAAGATGCTGTTAAAGGGTATTTTTCTTTTTGATAAAGGCTATCTGCTGCTGCGTGTTGTGCTTTTAGATGTGTGTAGAGGTAACATACTGCATAGTGTTGGGCTTTTAGATGTATGGAATAGCAATACGCTGTTTCGTGTTTGGATTTTAGATATGTGGAAAGGCAACACGCTGCTTAGTGTTAGGCTTTCAGATGTGTGGAGAAGCAACATCCTGCTTCGTGTTGTGCTTCCAGATATGTGGAGAAGCAACATGCTGCTGCGTGTTGCGATTTTATGTTTCAAAAAAGCTTATCTGCAGGTGCAGAATAAGTATTTTAATAATAGCAAATGCTTTCAATTAAGCAAACATATTTGATAAAATGGTATTAAGCACTAATTATAAAACTATTTATTAATTAAAACTTTTTAAAAATGAAACGAACATGGTATTATTTAGTTAATGTTTTTTTAAACGTTACAAGAGACAGTTATGTTAAAATGCTTAGCCTGATTACTGATCATGAATCAAAGCTAAAGGCAAAAGAATCGGATGCAGATATCCAGGCAATAATTGAACGAACGACAAATGTAAAAAATGAACTTTCGGCAAAATTTAATTCATGGAAATCGGCTAAAGGTATTCGTGAGGGTGAAACTTTGCGGTTTGGTAATTTAATGAATGAATTAAATACTGAAAAGATACCACGTTGGGAGGCAATGGTAAGAATTGAATATCCTGAAAGATCAGCTGATTTTAAAATTATTTTCCCCGATGGCCGCTCAACCTTCAGGCAAGGTAATTACGAAACACGAATTGCTAAAGTTGGAGCACTTGCCGAAACACTTGTAAATTACGAATTGCTTACAAGCGCACAGGCTGAGGTTGATGCTTTTTATAAGGAGCTATTGGCTGCACGTGATGTTCAACAGCAAAAAGAGCAGCTTACGGCTTCGACTTCGGGAGAATTGGATAAGGCACGGATTGCAGCAGGAGAAATTATGTATGCAAACCTCGGATACCTTATGAATTTATATTATCAAAATCCCGAAACGATAGAAGGATTTTATGAATTGGAAAACATTCGCACGCATGAGGGGAAATCAAGCCCCGAACCTCATGTAATAAGCATTGAACCTAATTCAACAAGCGATGCAGGAATTGAGTTTGATGAAAATGATGTTTTCAGGTTTAATAATTTTGGTGATGTTACATTATATGCTTTTTCGGCTGCCACACCCGATGCATCTTGTCCCGAAAATGCAATAGTCATTGAGGCCGACAGCGAAAAGTCGTGCCTTGCAAGCGAACTCGGTGATGCGGATAATGATTATATTTTATTAACAAATAAAAATACTGAGGTGGCGGGAGAGATTGAAATTTTGATAGTTTGATATTTCAAGGTTTGAATTTATTTTGAAATAATATCGAATATTGAACAAGGAATGATGAATGCTGAAAAAATTCATTATTCCTTGTTCGGTATTCATTGTTGAAATAAAAACAAGCTTAATTGAATTAAGCATAAAAACCACACGATACAATCGTGCGGTAGCGGGGATTTTCGAACTAAATTGATATTGTTGTGTTTAATTTTAAATATTGAAGTTAGGAAACCCATTTATTAAAACCTCAAAATAAAAGTCGTTCCCTCTCCAAGTTTTGAAACAAGCGAAATACTTCCTTTATGAAGTCTCATAATTTGTCGTGAAAGGCTCAAACCAATTCCCGAGCCGTTTTTCTTTGTCGTAAAAAAAGGAACAAAAATATTATCCAAAACTTCATTTTCGATTCCGCTTCCGTTATCTGAGACTTCAATTGTTGTGGTTTTATTTTCTGTAAATAGTTCAATGTTAATAATTTTGGAGCTTGTGTTTTCTAAAGCATCAATAGAATTCAGTAACAAATTAATAAGAACCTGTTCTATCATTTCATGGTCAATATTTACTGTTAATGAATCGTTTATGTTGCCAATAATTAAAGTTATGTTTTGTTTTTCAAGTTCCGGTTTCATTAAAGTTGAAATATGTTTAAGAAGTCCCTTGATTTCTACTTTTGTGAATTTAGGTTCAGGTAATCGGGTAAGTTGCTTGTAGGCAGTAACAAATTTTAATAAGCCTTTACTTCTGTTTTCAATAGTTTTCAGGCTTTCAAAAATATCGCTCTCGTCATCGGGATTTAATTCACAAAAATCAATTTTCTTACCTTGATCATCTACCAACATTGAATTTAAAGCTGTGCTTAATGACGAAATCGGTGTAACCGAATTCATAATTTCATGGTTCAAAACCCTAATGAGTTTTTTCCACGAATCTAATTCCTGTTCATCAAGTGCGTTTTTTATATCGTGAAGCGAAACCATTTTATAAACCTTGTCCTGAAGTTTAAATACCGAACATTGAAGACTTAATTGTAATAGGTTTTTATCAATCCTGATTTTTACAAGTTCTTCAGAATCAGGTTTAATTTTGAGAATAGAATTATATAACTCTGCGTCTAATGTTTCAATATCAGAAAGTTTGCTTCTTTTGTTGAGCTTGAGTAGTTGTTGGGCTGAAGCATTTATCAAATGAATATTACCATCAAGTTCATATGATAAGATTGCTGTTTTGGTATGTTCAAAAACAGATTGTAAATATTGATATTGTAATTCTTTTTGGATTCTGACATTTTGAAATTCTACAATAATTTCGTTGAATGCCTGCCTGATATCCTTAGATGGAGCTTTATGTTTTTTTGGATCGGGCCAACGATTTGTAAAGTCTTTATATTTAATTGAGAGTAAAAATTTTCCGAGTTCCCTACGCGTGGTTTCTACAAAATACAGAAGTTCAAAAAGAAAAACAATTACTAAAATTATTAAAACACTACTCGTTACATACCATTTATCCTGACGTATTGCAAAAAGAAAAGCAAACATTAATATTGCCAAAAAAATGATTCGCAAAACAACTCTGATTCTAAAACTTTTAAAGATCATATTTGCTCATTTTACGATAAAGTGTAGTTCTTCCCAAACCAAGTTCTTTAGCCGCTTTACTTAAATTTCCATTATGTTTTTTTAATGCGGTTTTAATGGCATTTTTTTCAAGTTCTTCAATATTCAGGTTTGATTTAATAGAGTTTTCGTTTTTATCACTATTTATGAGGAAATCGGAACTTGAAATTTTATTTCCATCACACATAATAATTGCACGCTCTATCAAATGTTTAAGCTCTCTGATGTTTCCAGGCCATTTATACCTGATTAATTTCCTGGTTGCATCTTTTGATATTTTAATTCCTTTTTTTTGATATTTTTCGGAATATTTATTAACAAATAATTCAACTAAAAGCGGAATATCTTCCTTTCGTTCGCGAAGAGGCGGCAATGTTATCTCAACGGTATTAATTCTGTAGAGCAAATCCTGTCGGAAGGAATTTTCTTCGATCATATTATGTAGAGGCATATTTGTTGCCGAAATTAATCTAATGTCAATCGGAATTTCTTTATTATCGCCTAATCTGATTATTTTTCGGTTTTCGAGTACTGAAAGTAATTTTGCTTGTAAAGGGAAACTAAGATTCCCGATTTCGTCTAAAAAAATTGATCCACCGGAGGCAATTTCAAATCTTCCGGCCCTATCATTGGAAGCATCAGTAAATGAACCTTTTTTATGGCCGAAAAGCTCCGACTCAAAAAGACTCTCGGAAATAGCACCAAGATCAACATTAACGAAAATCTGATCGGAGCGTAAAGAATTTTTGTGAATTGCCCTTGCTACCAATTCTTTACCTGTACCGTTCTCACCCAGAATCAAAACATTGGCATTAGTTTGTGAGATTTTTTTTATCGACTCAAAAACCGATTTTATAGCCTGGGATTCGCCAATCATTTCCGAATCCGATTTATTAATTTCCTCTTTTAGGGTTCTTTGTTTCGATTTTAGCTCCCTTATCTCTTGTTTCGATTTGCTCAGCCTTAATGCAGCATTTAGAGTTGCAATTAATTTTTCGTTATCCCAGGGCTTTATTACAAAATCTATCGCCCCGATTTTCATGGCTTCAACAGCACGGTTTAAATCGGCATAAGCAGTAATCATAATAACATTACTATTAGGATTAATATCTATGATTTTTTTCAACCAATAAATTCCTTCTTTTCCGCTTGTTGCACCGGTCGAGAAATTCATATCCAAGAGAATCACATCATAATCATCTTCCCTTAAAATTTGTTGAAGCTTGAAAGGATCACTTTCGGTTCTAATAAAATCAAATAAATGTTTAAGTACTACTTTGGATGTTAAAAGTATATCTTTATCATCATCAATTATTAAAATTTTATCTTTTCGTTTTTGATTCATATCATTTTCAGAATTTTTTCAAATATAAAAAAATGTTTCGTTATGAAACATTAATATTGTTCCGAAGTGAAACAATTACTAACTTAATTTATATTAAAATATTACTATTAAAATCAGATTACAAGAAGCTTAAGAAACATGGTACATTTCTTGGAATTATTTAAAATTAAAAAATATAATTATGCTTAAAAATCTTTTAATATCATCCTATAGATTCTTTTTAAAAAACAAAGTTTCTTCATTGATAAATATTTTCGGATTATCAGTCGGATTGGCATCTTGTATTCTAATTTTTGTATATATTTCGTATGAATTAAGTTTTGATAGTTATCATTCCAAAAAAAATAATATTTACAGGGTTGTAAAACATACTCTTGCAAATGACGGAGAAGAATATAACGGCGAAACTGAATTCCCTCTCGGAGAATTCATCAGAATGTCATTTCCTGAAATAGAAACTGTTGTAAGAACTCAAAATGCTGAAAAAAGTATAATAAAAGTTGAGGATGAATCATATCAGGAGGAAAATTTGTTGTTTGCCGAACCTGAAATTTTTAAGGTTTTTGATTACGATTGGGTAGAAGGAAATAAAGAAAATGCATTAAATGATAAACATTCGGTAGTTTTAACACAAGGCCTTGCTAACAAGCTTTTTAACGATACTTCTCCAATTGGTAAAATAATTACCCTCGAAAACGGAGTGGATTTAAAAGTCAGTGGAATTGTTGAGGATGCTCCACCAAACACTCATTTACCATATTCAATGATTATTAATCTTGAGGCTTTAAACGAAGAGTTTCTTGGAATAAATTATGACAGGTGGTCGATTATTTTATCCGATTTTTATGTTTATTTACTCCTGAAAGATTCTTATAATATTTCTAATCTTGAAAATAAAATAACAGAAAAAGTAAGAACCCATTTAGAACCTGACGAGAATGATGTTTATTCATATCATTTGCAATCATTATCTGATATTCATTACGATACTCAATATTATGGCCGTGTTTACACAAGCAGTAGAAAAATAATTTGGGTTTTCGCCCTGGTTGGTTTTTTTATTTTAATAATTGCAAATATTAATTTTATAAACCTTTCGATTGCCCAATCAATAAAAAAGTCAAAAGAAGTAGGAATAAGAAAAATTATTGGTGCACAGAGATCACTCCTTATTAGAAGGTTTTTAATTGAGGCTTATTTAATCACTTTCATAGCTGTTATTATTGCGATTATTCTTGCTGAGATAAGTACGCCACTCTTAAATCGTTATCTTGGAAACAATGTTCAATTCAATCTTTACTCAAATTCCGATAATATTTTGTTTGTTTTAATTTTGATGTTTATAACAGGTTTGTCAACAGGTTTATACCCTGCATTTGTTTTATCTTCATACAAACCATTGGAAGCAATTAAAAATAAAATCGGATCACACAAACGCTCGGTAAAATATTTGCGAAATTCCTTAATTGTTATCCAATTTGTTGTTAGTCAGATATTAATAATTGGAACAATAATAATCAGCCTTCAAATGAGTTTTATTCAGAATAAAGACCTTGGTTTTGAAAGCGATTCAATAATAAAATTTTCGGTTCCTGATCAGGAGAAAGCAGATGTATTAAAAAGCAAATTACTCGAAAATCCGAGCATTTTAAGTTTCACACAAGGTATTTCAAGCCCAATGGCAGGTGAGGATGAAAGGTTTACTTCGGGGCTTTATACAAGAGAAATGGGTAGAGAAAACTCAATTGACTGTGATTTAAAAACTTGTGATGAAGATTATTTGAAAACTTTTAAAATGAAAATGGTAGCGGGTGAATGGGATATTTTAGACAGGACTGCCGACTCGCTTCGAAAAATTGTTGTAAACGAAACCCTTTGCAGAATGCTTGGTTTTGAAACAAATTTGGATGCTGTAGGAGTTAGAATTAATTATGGTAGAATTGTTGGTGTGGTCGAAGATTTTCATTCTGAGTCGTTTCACGAAACTATGGAGCCGGTCGTTTTCTTTTATTATCCAAGATTTTTTGGCATGGCATATGCAAAAGTAAATCCACAAAACATGCAGCAATCGATTCAACATATCGAAAGCGTTTGGAATGAATTATTTCCCGAACAATTTTTTAACTATGAAATTTTAGATAATTATCTTGAAGGTTTATATAATAAGGATAAACAAATGTCGCAAATCATCAGGTTTTTCTCGCTTATTGCAATTATTCTTGCCTGCCTCGGATTGTTTGGCTTAATTTCTTATGTTGTAGTTCAGAAGACACCAGAAATTGGAATCAGAAAAGTGTTAGGTGCAACATATAATAATTTGTTTTCTCAAATTTCAAATGAATTTCTCAAATTAATTATTATTTCAAATTTAGTAGCCTGGCCGATTTCGTGGTATTTTATTGAAAAATGGCTTGCTCAGTTTGCTTTTAGAATTAGCTTTCCATGGTATGTTTTTATAATTGCTTTTGTGATTTCATTATTACTAACTTTGTTTACTATAAGTTTTCAAACCATAAAGGCAATAAGAATCAATCCTGTTGATACATTAAAATATGAATAAACTATGATTAATAATTATTTCAAAATAGGATTTCGTAATATTTTATCAAATAAAACATTTTCGTTGATAAATGTACTTGGCCTTGCCATTGGTATTGCAAGTTGTATTATTATTTTTCTTTTTGTTGATGATGAGTTAAAATATGACAAGTTTACATCGGATAATGATAGAATTTTTCGGGTATTAAGAGAATCCGTTAACAATAATCAGCAATATATGGCAATAAATTCCGGAATGCTTTTGCCCTCAATTAAAGAAAAAATACCTGAAATAAGTGATGGCGTTCGTGTTAAACGCTACTTCGCTTCTGTATCTTACAATGATGTAGCATTTAATGAAAAAAGATTAATTGTAGTTGATAGTAATTTTTTTGAGTTTTTTGATTGGGAGAAAATAGTTGGAGATATAAGTAATGCTTTTAAAAAAGAGGATGCCGTTATTATTTCTAAAGACATTGCACAAAAATATTTCGGTGACGATAATCCTATCGGAAAAGTATTGGAGTTTAATAAAAAGTACAAGGGCGTAGTTAGGGGAGTGATAGAGAAAAGTCCGAAATACTCGCATATTAAAGCTGATTTTATTTTAACTTTAAATTTTCTAAAAAAATTAAATAATGGTGCTTTAACAAATTGGGACAATCAGTCGATTTTTACGTATTTATTATTGGAACCAAATACAAATCCTGAATTTGTTAAAGAGAAAATTATTGAAATTGTTAATAAAGAACTTTCTCACTCAGACGAATCAAGCATTTCATACGGATTACAAGCATTAAAGGACATACATCTGCGGTCGGCAAATATCGGATGGGATATTACAGGACAAGGCAATATCTCGAATATTTATGGTTTTTCGGCAATTGCAGTATTAATTTTATTATTGGCTTGTTTTAATTATATGAATCTGTCAACTGCTCGTTCGACACTAAGGGCAAAAGAAATTGGCCTGAGAAAAACCATTGGAGCAAATCGCTCAAAAATTATTTTCCAATTTCTTATCGAATCATTAATAATTACGGTCTTTGCTGTAATTATTGCAATTATTTCGGTTGAAATACTTTTGCCGTTGTTCAATAATATTATAGGAAAATCTCTTACTTTATACAATTTTTCAGGCGTAAATTATTTATTAATTTTTATAGGTCTAATAATCTTAGTATCTTTAATGGCAGGTTTTTATCCGGCATTTGTGTTGTCCAGATTTAATGCCTCAAAAGTCCTTAAAGGCAATTTCTCAACTGCTTCTCTCCAACTTTTCAAGAAGAAAGGTTTTCAATTACGTTTCAGGCAAATAATGGTAATTATACAGCTCGCAACAACTGTGGGTTTAATTATTGCCGCAATTATGATAAATATTCAGTTGGGTTATGTTAGAAATAAAGGGTTAGGAATTCAAAAAGAACAATTGCTTTCAATTGAAAATCCTTGGGGTGAAAATATGCTGACAAGATTTAAAAACATGAAAAACAAACTGCTAATTTCTCCAAATATTCTTGGTTTTTCGGGTGCCTGCAATGTTCCGGGTGAAGACCTTAATAATCGGACAGGAATATCCATAGTTGGAGATATTGATGATAATAGTGTTAGTTGTGCATTAATTGGAGTTGACAGTGAGCATTTTTCGGTTCTTGAAGCTGAGATTATTCAAGGAAGGGATTTTATTGATAACAGCTTGCCCGAGCAAAAATATTGTATTTTAAATGAAGCTGCTGCAAAAGCATTTAATATATCTGAAAGTCCGATTGGTATTAAGTTTGAAGGTTTTTTCGATGATTCAACTAAAAGAAATATTGGGGTTGTTAAAGACATTCATTATAAATCATTGCATGAATCTGTTGAACCGGCTGTTTATTTTATTTCAGAAGAAGAATATCCTTATTATTTTACTAAAATGTTGATTCGTGTTGAACCTGAAAATTTTGCTTCAACTATCAGTTTTATTAATGATTCATGGAAGGAAATTGCTCCCGAATGGCCTATAAAACTGAATTTTATTAGTGATCGTTTTGAATCAATGTATTCGACCGACAAAAGAGTTTCAAAAATAATAGATGTTTTCACATGCTTGGCTTTGTTTATTTCATTGCTTGGCTTATTTGGCCTGGTTGCTTTTGTTGTTGGCTCCCGAACAAAAGAAATTGGAATCAGAAAAGTTTTAGGAGCAAAAATATATCAAATTTTCAAAATTTTATCTGCTGAATTTATTGTTCTTACAATTCTAGCAAATATTATTATTTGGCCGGTTGTTTATTTTATTATCGAACGATGGCTCAATAATTTTGTTTTTACTACAAATATCAAATTGTGGTTATTTCCCATGTCAGGTTTTCTTGTATTTATCTTGGTTATGTTGATAGTTGTATTTCATGTTCTTAAAATCACGAGGGCAAATCCTGTTGAAGCTTTAAAATGTGAATAAAAATGATTAAAAATTATTTCAAAATTGCAATTAGAAACATTCTGAGAAATAAATTTTTTTCGGCAATTAATGTACTTGGCCTCTCAATAGGCTTGTGTTGTTGTTTGATGCTTTTTTTATTTGTAAAACATGAACTCAGCTATGATAATTTTATTTAAAAACAGCTTACAATCATAAAAAGACATCTCGGATTGATGAATGTAAGGCATCAATTGTCGAATGTTGAGCATTAGTTATTGAATGTGGGGCATCAGTTATTGAATGTAAAGCATCAGGAAAGAATTGTAAGGCGTCATCTATTGTTTGCAAAGCATCAATTGTAATATGTAAGGCATCATCTGTAACTTGTTGAGCATCGAATAAATGATGTAAGGCATTAAATGCAAGTTCTAGAGCATGATTAACAGCTTATCTATGTTTCGGATAATGTGGATTTTAGCACCTAATCTTTTAAGAAGCTAAGGGCAAATCCGTAGTCGTTTCCGTTGTCGCCATCTTTCCATCCACTTGTTGGCTTAAATTTTTCTCCAACATTAAAAACCCGCCGGATTGTATTGTTCTAAACGGGATTGCAGAAAGGGTTTTGGTTTTCAGCGGACACAAAAAAAGGGGAGACCAATCACAATCTCCCCAATTCCAAAATTTATAAAAACCAAAATTTATTTTATTGTTACTTTTCCTGTTTTAACTCCCTCAGAAGTTTCAACCCGAATAATATATAATCCGGATTGAAAAACCGAGGCATCAATTGTAATATCTGTATTATTAAAATTATTGTCAAATATAATTTGACCGGTGAAATTTATTATTCTAACATTTTTAATTGTTTGATCGGAAATGATATTCAAAACATCAGTAGCCGGATTTGGATAGAAGTTAATGTTGGTTGTATTGTTGTTTTTTAAACTAAAATCACTTTTCGTAATATTCAGGATACTGAATTCGCCATCATTTTCGGGGAATATGTTTTGTGAATAAGCATTGACATATTCTTTGTTAAAAGTATAATCGCTTAAAACAAAAACTTGCTTTTGCGAATCCCATATTTTTATGCTTATTTTATTTCCTTTTGTGTATCCTTGTCCGTTAGTAAGAACGCTGAAAACAGGAATAGAATTCTCAAAAACATTGTCAGAAACAATAGTATTTGCACCAACTAAATTTTCTCCATCAAAAACTCCAATTTCATCACCAATATTTAATCCTGAAACATATAAAGTATAAACTGCTTCAGATGGATTTCCACCTTCAAAATTGAATTTTTGGGGTTCTATAAAGACCTTATCAGATGTGGATTTGCTGATTATTTCAGGATAAATTTGTGTGTCGGGGTTTAGCATTTTAACTAATAAACCTTCACCAGGATTAATATCACCAATACTATTTATCCAAACCGGCCCGATTTTTCTAAGCATAAATCCACCTGAATTTCTTACAAAATCAAGGTTATCACCGATAATAGATTCAAAAGCAAGAGAAGCATCCATAGGTTCACTTGAAAGGAAACTGATTATTTGATAGCCTGTTACAAGATCAATTGGAGTTTGGATGTCAGTTACCATGCCTTCGAATTCAATTTCATCAGGGTTTAACATTTTAAACAAATAGCCTTCGGTATTTACCCAATCACCTATTCCATTAATCCAATTAGGGCCGATTTTTCGTAACATAAATCCACCTGAGTTTCTAACAAAATCAAGATTTGGAAGAATTTCAGTTAAAACGTTTTGCATATTGGGGTCATCGAATTCAAGAAATGATGAAACAAACTGGTAGCCTGTATTTAAAATAATATTTTGGGAAATGGCAGTTTCTTCAATAATAATATTATCTATTTTCCAGGAACCAATATAATATGAATCTTCACCATGAGCAACAAAGCGTATTTTAAAGATATTTCCAACAGCATAGTCCGAAATATTATAGGAGAAGTTTGTAAGTGGAATATCATCGTCTTCGTTGGTTAAGTTTTCAATTTGAGTCCACTCTATACCGTTGAAAACATCAATTGACATTTGTTCTAATGTGTTTCCAAAATTGCTAAGTGATAAATCGAAAGATAATTCAATTTGGGATGCATCCCTGCCATCAAATTCATGACTCACAAGATCAAATTCATAATTAGTTTGATATGGATACATTCCGAAAACTACACAGGGAGGAGGATAACCTGATGCAGTAGTAACCCGCCAATTTGCTGCTTCGCGTGTCCATCCATTGAAATCGAAATCATTCGAATCCCAAAACTCAGCGAATGGTAAAGGAAAAGGTATTTCTTCAATTATACCCAAATCTGAAATATTTATATCATCAATATAAACAATATTATCTCCCCAAAAGATTGTTTGCCATGCAAAATAGTAAATGCCATCCGAACCAATAGTTACCGTATCAATGATTTGAGTATAAGCAAGAGCCGCATCACTTTCACGATGAATAAATTCGCCCAAAGAATCTAATTCCGTACATAATCTTAAGTCTAACTGAAAATCACCTTCTGAATCGGTTTTATACCAGAAACTGATTTCGTATGAATGATTGTCTTCAAGGTTAAAACATCTTGAAAATATCCAATCATTAGCAAAAGTGCTTAAGTAATCGAATTTATAAGAATAATCGCCTGTGTGTGCATCCGCTGCATTTTCATAAAGTTCCCATTCATTTTCAAAAGGATTAAAATCAATGGCAGTCCAATTTTCCCTATCGGTCTCGACATTTTCAAAACTCATAGTATAATCAAGCCCATCGAACCAATAATCGCAAGTGTCAACATAAATTGTTACGGAAGCAATTGCTACGCAATCTTCAAAATCGGTAACCGTACAAGTATAAGTTGTTGTTTCATCGGGTGTAGCTTCAGGATTGGAAATTGCAGGGTCATCAAGGAAATCGGCGGGTTCCCATAAATATGTATAAGGTTCGGTGCCATCTGTTGCCAATGCTTCGAGATTAACAGTTTCACCCGAGTTTATAAATTGATCTTCTCCGCAATCAACCTCCAGAGTGCAACCAATTCCCAAATCCGAGATATTTATATCATCAACATAAACGATATTATCTCCCCAAAAGATTGTTTGCCATGCAAAATAGTAAATGCCATCCGAACCAATAGTTACTGTATCTATGATTTGAGTATATGCAAGAGCCGGATCATTTTCCCAGTGAATAAATTCACCGAGAGAATCCAACTCTGTACATAATCTTAAGTCTAACTGAAAATCACCTTCTGAGTCGGTTTTATACCAAAAACTGATTTCGTATGAATGATTGTCTTCAAGGTTAAAACATCTTGAGAATAACCAATCATTAGCAAAAGTACTTAGGTAGTCGAATTTATATGAATAATCGCCTGTGTGTGCGTCTGCTGCATTTTCATAAAGCTCCCATTCATTTTCAAAAGGATTAAAATCAATGGCAGTCCAATTTTCCCTATCGGTCTCGACATTTTCAAAACTCATAGTATAATCAAGCCCATCGAACCAATAATCGCAAGTGTCAACATAAATTGTTACGGAAGCAATTGCTACGCAATCTTCAAAATCGGTAACCGTACAAGTATAAGTTGTTGTTTCATCGGGTGTAGCTTCAGGATTGGAAATTGCAGGGTCATCAAGGAAATCGGCGGGTTCCCATAAATATGTATAAGGTTCGGTGCCATCTGTTGCCAATGCTTCGAGATTAACAGTTTCGCCGGAACCAATAAACCTGTCTTCGCCGCATTCAACTTCCAATTCGCATTCAATCGGGCTTGCTTTGATGATAAAACCTTGGTGGTTCTCAAAAAATCCACCAGAACGCCCGTTTCCTACAAATTCAAATTGGTCTGAAGGTTGTGTAGAAGTGAAAATAAACCTAATTGGATCGTCTCCAATGTCATCCATTAATGCTTGTGCAATTTCTTGTGCTTCAGGAGAACGGCCTGCTGAATTATTTACCGGATGACTTTCACCTGTAACACCGCTAATTTCATCAACTTCTCCCATCCATGCTTTATAAACAATGGTTTGAGTATAGTCGGGCATATCACCTGTTATTAAATTTTCATCATTTAACTTGAATTGATAAGTTCCTCCTCTATAAATTCTGGTTTCAACATCGCCTACCATCCACCAGTCGATTCCTTCAATATCGTTACCGAGCGACATCAGTCCGTAGCTGATATTTATATCCTGAATTGTTTTTCCGTGTAATGCCAAAGCTGCTTCAAAGTTAGGAAAACCTGATGATGGACCGTTTCCAAATAATCCGGCTGAAGAAAGCGGATCAATATTATCATAATCGCGTGAGGCAAGATAATAATAAGCAATACTAATAGAAGCAGGAGGAGGAAGAAAATGTCCGATGGCAGGCGGTTCGGGGCCGAAGCCATCTGTATTCCATGCTGCACCACCGGCATAATCTTCCTCTAATCCTGAAAATGGAATAAAAGAAAAAGTAGTATCAACATCAACAACGTTGATAATACCAAATTTTGAGTCATTTATATTTCCATCAGATACAGTTAATGAAACATTATAAATTCCGGGATTGATGAATAGAAATTCCGGATTTTGTAATTGTGAATCTATAACGCCATCATTGTTAAAATCCCATTCCCACGAATTAATAATTGTATTTTGTGCAAACGACAAATCGGTAAAATTCACATTTAGTGGGGCGGAACCTATCATCGGATCGGCTTCGTAATTAGCTGTAATTTCCGCATCATCTTTTCCATTTTCTTTGCTTGAAGAAAAAATGGCAGATCCCTTAATATTATCGTTATTCCTTTTATTTCCAATTATTAAATAACTACCATTTTCTAAATTATTAGAATAACAGCTTGTATTATTAATATAAAAACAGGGATCTGCCTGATGAATTTGCTGTGGCTCAAATTCAGCTTTTTTAATAGGATTCTCAATCGGGTTTCCGTTGATTGTTGTTTCGTTTTTTTCGGCTGCAATTGCCGCAAAGCTCATTAATAAAGCTATTATTAAAAAGCTTGTTCTGATTTTTGTTAATTTTTTCATGGCTTTAATATTTAATATTTATATTTTCATCAATTAATTCTGCGAGCAAAATAATAGTGATTTTTAAGGCAAAACAAGTCGTAATTAGAATTCGGCGGCATTTCGAGTGAAAGCGGTTGGGTTCTTTTATTTTTTGAAAACCGGATGCGGGATAAATGAAGAAGAATTGAAGAAAAATACCGAAAATAGAATATATGTATTGAATCAGAGAGTAACTTTATGTTAGCGTTTAATTATCCAAAATTAAAGTAATCGAATGAATCGTTTATGGGGTTATAGAATAAGTTTAATATTGGATTAATAGATGAAACATTTATGATTGTTTGACGTACAAAGAAACATAGTGAAATATACAAAAAATATATTTGTGCATTCGTGGCTAAGTAATTAAATGAAAGTTTATAAAAAGTTAATCATTGAAAAACAAGCAAAAGTGAAATTTATAAAACCAAA
>CAZBSL010000004.1:0-3437 GCA_964494265.1 uncultured Bacteroidales bacterium | reverse complement strand
TTTATAAAAAGTTAATCATTGAAAAACAAGCAAAAGTGAAATTTATAAAACCAAATTTTTTGATAATACCGAATTTTGTAATAAACTTTAATTGAAATAAATTATTAATCAAAAATAAAAACTTTAATAATGAAAAAATTAAACATAACAGTAGCACTTTTGGTGATCTGTTTTACTTTAGGCCTATTTGGGCAGAAATCTTCAAATAACAATTTTTCGAAAGAAAACATATGCCATTTTAATGATGATAGAACTACATTAGATCAATATCAATTAATTGATGAAAATCTATTTGATAAATTAAACGACATAAACATTCAACTTGTTGATTCTGTTTTAACTTATCAATACTCAAGCGAGACAGATTCTATGCCCTTATCAAAAATTCTGAATACTTTTAACGAACTAAATCAGGTAGGAATAGCAACAACTTTAACATATGTTGATAGTAGCGGTGAGTGGATTAATTCAAATAAATATATTTATGAATATGATGTATTTGGAAACAGGAATTACTATGAAGTTCTGGTTTGGTCTGATGAACTTATGGATTGGATTAAAAGTTCAAAGTTTATTTATGAATATAATGAAACCGGAGATTGGACAATGCGAGAATATTGGCGATGGGATTCTGACTTAGAACAATGGTATGGCTATTATAAATATATTTTTGAGTATAATGAATTTGGCGAGAAAACAAGAGAGCAACAATGGAATTGGGATGCAGACACATTCAATTGGATTAATTCATATTATTACACTTACGATTATAACGAATTTGGGGTTACGCTTTATGAAAGATGGAAATGGGATGAAAATACAAATACCTGGTACGGAAACTCAAAATATGAATGTTTTTATAATGAGGTCGGCAATAATTATTTGCGATTAGCCTATCAATGGGGAGACAATGATTGGATTTATTTATGGAAATACGACAATAATTTTAATGCCTCAGGAAATGACACTCTGACATATATGTATCAATGGAATACCAATAGCAGCCTATGGGATAATATGCGTAAAACCACAAGAGAATATACAAGCTTTAATGAATTTCGATTGGGAATTGATTATGAATGGAGTTTTAGTGCAAATGAATATCTACCAAGTAGGAGATACTACCGTGAGTACAATTTACTGGAACAGGAAACTTTATATGAATATATGAAATGGTCATCTGATTTGAATGATTGGAATCCTTATCAGTTGTATGAATACGCTTATGATGAATTTGGCAACCAGAATGACAATAAAAAATGGGTCTGGGATAATGATAGCATCCTATATATCGGTGAAACATGGAGAGTGTATGAATTTGACGAATTGAGAAATATTTTGCTGAATTTACTCTATTCCTGGTCTTCCGAAATGAATACCTGGGAAGGATGGATGGGTGAGCAAAATTATTTTGATAGTGATGGATTTAAATATATGACTACTTTTTTTGGCTGGTCAGATACAAACTTTGCATGGTTTCAGGATAAGAGAGATTTTTATTATTATCGTATTATTTCAGGAATTGAAAATATGAATTCAATAGAGAGCATAATTTATCCAAATCCTGCAAAAGACTTTTTAATTATTGATTATAGTTCAGAAGAATCAGCAACTCTAAGCATATTTGATATCTGCGGAAAATTGGTAAAAAAAGTGGAAAATTATAAAGCAAATCAGATTATAAGCATTCGAGAGCTAACTTCAAGCACTTATATTGTTAAAATTGAAAGCTCCACAGTTAATTTCATTAATAAATTAATTATTGAAAGATAAAGTAAAGTAAGAATTCGATTACGGATTAGATGACCTTATGAAAATCCAAGATTTATGGCATAATAATAAAAACCTTATTATTATGCCTTTAACCTTAATAGAAAAAATAGCAGCCCCCTGTCCATAATGTTATTACCTTATTATAAGCAGTTTAATAAGGTAATAAGGTTACGAGTCGGTAATTTATTTCATTTTCTACTAAGCTTTAAAATTCAACAATAAGGTTTTCTTTCAAAAAAATTGTAAACCGATAAATGAAAAATACCGGGAATTTAATGTTTTGCACCGGAAAAATTTATTCCAAAAGCAGATGCAAAACATTAAATCCCCCTATCATAACAAACAATCTGCTTGAGGTTTAGCCCAACATGATTTAAAACTCACAAGCGTCGGTATCTTGATATTGACAAATTTGATTAACGCGATAGGTTATCAAACATTATCGCGTTTTTTTGGTGCTCAACTGAGCCTTAAATCCTATAATGTTACCAAACGTATTTATACTAGTTTTCTATCTCACTGGGTTTTAAAATATCAATTATTTTAGCATCTAACCAATATATATCTTCACTGCCATTACCTGGATTAGTTAGTATTTGCATTTTTTCACTATAACAAACCGGCTCATCTTTATATTTTTTAAAAGTTTTCCTTAAGCTTGAAAAAAACAAGTATTTACCATCAGGACTAACCATTGGACATCCTTCACCAGTAAAGTTAGCATTGACATTTTCTCCCATATTAATTGGATTAGTCCAATTTCCATCTATATTTTTGTAACTAATAAATAGATCGCCAAATTTATGATCACCTTCTCTGTCTGATTGAAAAATTAAATAACTTTCATCAGGTGCAATGAATGGATCATTTTCCCAAAATTCAGTATTTATTGGATTTCCTAAATTAACCGGATCTAAGTATTTATCATTGTTAAATTCAGCCATCCAGAGATCACCCTGTCCTAATCCATCAGGTTTTGTTTCTGAGTAAAAATATATATTTCCAGAATTGGCAATAGATGGACAAACTGATGAATACTCTGTGGAGTTTATTGGAGAACCAAGGTTTACAGGTATGCCCCAATCATCTCCTGCTCTTTCTACTATCCAGATTTCCCATCGATCAAGTGACTTCCCTTTTCTATCATGAGGCATTCCACAACTAAAAACCATTTTATTGCCATCAGGTGATAAAGCACATTTGGCATCATAGTTACCTAAAAATGAAGCAAATTCCGGTTCTGTCCACTTTCCATTTACCTCTTTCATAAAATAAATACCACCACGTGGTGGCCCCATTATTCTAAAATAAACTTCTTTCCCATTTGGTGTAAAACAGCAAATATGTTCTTCGTAAGGAGTTGAAATAATATTTGCAGCAAATATTTCTGCCTGCATTTTTGGAGGTTTTTGTCCTAGATATGGCCCCTCTATATTTGCAAATTTTGATTTTTCACTTTGAAATTCATTGGCTTGATTGCATGAAATAAACAAAATTCCGACAATTAAAAGTATAGAGATCAAGTAATAATTCTTTTTCATAGTTTTCTCCGTTTCTATATATGTTTGCACCGGGTAGCTTACGCCCCCTAAGAACCGTACGTGCCAGTTTTCCCGGCATATGGCCAACTGACATCCGCATGGACGGCTCAGGCACTTTTAAGG
>CAZBSL010000003.1:23259-36779 GCA_964494265.1 uncultured Bacteroidales bacterium | reverse complement strand
AATTAAGCCTTTCCCGAAAATTATATTATTAGAATTATGTTGATGATAAAAATCTTTCGGCCTCAATAGCTGCCATGCAACCCGAGCCTGCCGCAGTAATTGCCTGGCGGAAAGTTTTATCCTGAATATCACCACAAGCATAAACTCCTTCAACATTTGTTTTTGTTGAATTGGGAGCAGTAATTAAATAAGCTGTTTCGTCCATTTCGAGTTTACCTTTAAATAGGTCGGAATTAGGTTTGTGGCCTATTGCAACAAAAAATCCGTCGATATCAATCTTTTTATCTTTACCGGTTTTAACATTAGTAAGAATTGCTCCGGTAACTGATTTTGAAAAGCCTTCTTCCTTTCCAACAATTTCTTTAGGAACATGATTCCAATGGATTTCTATATTTGGTGTTTCAAGAACTTTTTTCTGCATTGCTTTTGATGCCCTTAATTCATCTCTTCTATGAATCAGATAAACTTTACGGCAAAGTTTTGCCAAATATGTTGCCTCTTCGGCGGCTGTGTCACCACCGCCTACAATTGCAACATCTTTTCCTTTATAAAAGAAACCGTCGCAGGTAGCACATGCCGAAACTCCAAATCCATTATATTTTGATTCTGATTCCATGCCTAACCACTTAGCCGATGCACCTGTAGCAATTATAATAGTATCGGCAATTATTGTTTTTCCGTCGTCGGCTTTTAATTTGAAAGGCCTTTCCGAAAAATCTACTTCCGTAATCATTCCAAACCTGACTTCGGTGCCAAAACGTTGGGCTTGTTTTTTAAAGTCTTCCATCATTTCGGTGCCTAGTGTTCCATCAGGATAGCCGGGGAAGTTATCTACTTCGGTTGTGATAGTTAGTTGTCCTCCGGGTTGTAAACCTTCATAAACTACAGGTTTCAGGTCGGCTCTTGCTGCATAAATTGCCGCAGTATATCCTGCAGGACCTGAACCGATTATCAGGCATTTTACTTTTTCTGTTGTTTCGCTCATTTTTTTAAATTTTTCTTAAAACCATTAAATGTTTTCATGTTTTATCAATGACCCACGACTTAAGTCGTGGGTCATTAAATATATACTGTTTCGAAAACCATTGTATTGGTTTATCAATAACATTTTGGACAAACACTAATTAAAAAAAAGTATAGATTTTTTAATTATTTCGATTGCTTCCATCAATTGGTCTTTTGAAATTATCAAAGGAGGTGCAAATCTGATGATATGATCGTGAGTAGGTTTTGCCAAAACACCATTTTCTTTCATTTTAATACAAACATCCCAAGCGGTTTTTCCGTTTTTTGGTTTTATAATAATAGCATTTAACAAACCTTTACCTCTTACTAATTCAATCATTTCGGAATCAATTTTCATCATTTCTTCTCTGAATATCTTGCCAAGTTCTTCGGATTTTTCTGCAAGATTTTCATCTTTTACAACTTCTAAGGCTGCCATTGCAACTTTTGCTGCAATTGGGTTTCCGCCGAATGTCGAGCCATGTTCGCCCGGCTTGATAGTCATCATAATTTCGTCGTTGGCTAAAGCAGCCGAAATAGGGAAAACACCTCCCGAAATAGCTTTACCGAGAATTAAAATATCGGGGTGGATATTTTCATGGTCGCATGCAAGCAGTTTGCCTGTTCTGGCAATACCTGTTTGAACTTCATCTGCAATAAATAATACATTTTTAGATTTACAAAGATCATAAGCTTTTTTAATGTAACCCTCGTCTGGAACGTAAACACCTGCTTCGCCCTGAATTGGTTCAACTAAAAACCCTGCAACGTTTTCTTCTTCGAGAGCTTTTTCCAATGCCGGAATATCGTTGTAAGGAATAGTAATGAATCCCGGTGTGAATGGGCCAAAATTTTTGCGTGCATCAGGATCGGTTGACATTGATACAATTGTAATTGTTCTTCCGTGGAAATTATTTTCGCAAACAATTATTTTTGCTTCGTTTTCGGGAATACCTTTTACTTCATAAGCCCACTTGCGACAAAGTTTCAAAGCTGTTTCGACGGCTTCGGCACCTGTGTTCATGGGTAGCATTTTATCGTAACCGAAATATTCGGTAATATATTTCTCATAAACACCAAGGCAATCGTTATAGAATGCTCTTGATGTTAAAGTAAGAGTTTTGGCCTGCTCAGTCATTGCACCAACAATTTTTGGATGACAATGACCTTGATTTACTGCTGAATAAGCTGATAAGAAATCGAAATATCTTTTTCCTTCTACATCCCATACTAAGGCGCCTTCGCCTTTTGCTAATACTACCGGCAAAGGATGATAATTATGAGCACCATATTTATCTTCTAATTCCATTGCTTTCTTAGATGTTAATTTCTCTGCCATTTCTTTATTTTTAAATAATTAATATTAAACTTATAACGATTGAGAATTGTTATTCTCAATTTTTTTGCAAAGATAGAATTTCTAATCTTTTATTATTTATTATCTTTAGAAAAAATTATAGGAATATGGAGTCGGAAACAAATCAAATATCATTTAATCAAAAGAATTCCCCGAGGCAAAACCTCGAGGAATTCTTTTGATTAAATAGTTTCGTATTTCATTAGTAGCCCATGACTTAAGTCGTGGGCTTTAATTCCCTCACTTCAACGAAACGAGCGTGATCCCATGACCGCCATATTCGATATGCTGGTCTTTGTATTGCTTGATTTCGGTTACGGATGATAGATATTCACGAATAAGTTGCCTTAAAATTCCATCGCCTTTTCCATGGAGAATACTCACTTCACGAATATTCAACAAGATTGCATCATCAATGTATTTTCTGACCAACGACAAAGCTTCGTCGGCACGTTTTCCGCGAACATCAATCGAAAGATTAAAGTTTGCCATCTTTTGGTTCAATTCATTAATTATGTTGCTGTAAGATTTTTTTCGGTAAGAAGTTGTCTTTTTTAAAGTCTTTTTCAACATTGCTAAAGGAAGTCTCAACCTGATAGAATCACTCGAAATAATGGCATTTTTGCCAATAATTTCAACTACTTCGCTAACCGATGTTTGCCCTTCAAATGAAACAAAGTCGCCAACCTTAATAATTTGATCAATTTCGACAGGAGCAGTTTCCCTGATTTTCTTTTTTTGCCTTTGTTTCTTTTTTTCCTTGGAAGTAGTTTCCTTTGTCTTAATTTTTTCAGATTCTTTCTTCAGGTTTTCGCGAAGTTTTTTAGTCTTTTCTTTATCAGCCTGGTCTTCCCTGATTTCCTTTATAGTTTTTTCTATCAGTTTGTTTGAGTTGGAAATTAATTCTAAAGCCTCGTTTTTTGCCTTTTGCAATAGGGTTTCTTTTTTCTCTTCAAGTTCATTTTTAAGCTTTTGATATTTATCAATCATATCCGACAAAAACTCATCTGCCACTTTTTGCTTTGTTTCCCCATCTTTCAATTTATTTTTTTCGACCTCCAAATCCTGCAAAGCCTTGTCGTAATCAATATGAGTTTTTCCGGTTTTCTTTTGAGCATTCCTCAAAACTTCTTTCTGAAAACCTATTTTTTTTGCAATTTCAAAAGCAAACGAACTTCCGGGCATTCCAATACTTAATTTATAAAGAGGAGTCATCGTTTCTGTATCAAAAAGCATGGCACCATTTAAAATTCCATCGGTTTTGCCGGCAATTAATTTCAAATTTGTATAATGAGTAGTTATTAGGGCAAAAGTTTTGTTCTGATTAATTTTTTCGAGGGTAGCTTCTGCAATTGCTCCGCCGAGCTGCGGTTCGGTTCCGGTTCCAAACTCATCAATTAAAATTAATGATTCCTTATCGGAATGATTGATGAAAAACTTCAAATTCAAAAGATGAGAACTATATGTGCTAAGATCGTTTTCTAATGATTGTTCGTCGCCGATATCTATGAAAAATTTAGTAAAAACACCTGCACTCGAATTTTCTTTTACAGGAATAAGTAAACCCGATTGAAGCATATATTGAAGTAAACCGACTGTTTTCAAACACACTGATTTTCCGCCAGCATTGGGTCCAGAAATTATTAGAATTCGGTTTTTGTCGTCAAGCGAAACATTTAATGGAACCACAGGTTTTTTTTGTGCTTTATGCGATAAAAACAAAAGCGGATGTTTCGCATCAGTCCAATTAATTAAGGGTTTGTTGACAAGAAATGGTTTGTTTGCATCAATTTGTAAAGCAAATTTAGCCTTTGCCCTGATAAAATCAATTATACCGAGAAAATGATAATTCGAGATCAGTTGTTCAGAATTGGGCCTAATAAAATTGGTGAAATCGCTAAGTATTTTTATTATTTCACGCTTCTCGGCATTTTCAAGCTCCCGTAAATCATTGTTGATTTCAAAAACCTCGGCCGGTTCAACATAAACGGTTTGCCCGGTTGAGGATTCATCGTGAATAAAACCTTTTATCATTCGTTTATTAGCCGCATGCATCGGAATAACAAGCCTGCCGTTCCTAATTGTAGGCTCGACAAATTCTGCTGCCCAACCCGATTTTCGAGCAAGTAAAAGTGTTTTATTTATTTTTTTATCAATCGACGATTGTTTGCTGATTAATTCGCTTCTTATATTTTGTAATTTTGAGGAGGCATTGTCTCTAATTTTCCCCTTTTCATCAATAATAGCATTAATTCTCGAAAGAATATTCTTTTCAACATTTATATTTTCAATAAGTTCGTTTAGAAACGGGAATTCATCAATTTCAAGTTTTTTTATATACGAAATAATATTAGTAATTGTATTTAAAGAGAGTCTAAAATCAATTAATTGTTCCTGTTCGATGAAGGTTCCTTCAATGTTTATCCTTTTCAACTCAGGCCTAAGATCAAAATAATCTTGAGAAGGAAATTGTTCGCCAAACATAAGTATTTGCTTGAACTCTTCCACCTGAGAAAGAAGCTTTTCTATTAATTCAAAATTTGATGAAAATCGAATTTTATCAACAAATTTTTCTCCAAGCTTACTAATGCATGCTTCTTTTAAAATTTCCCTGATTGAAGAAAAATCTATTTTTTGTTCAAAGTTTTTAGGATAGATCATGCGGCAAAGTTAAAGATTTAGGACATGGATTTCAATTTTCAATTTTCTTCAAATTAATAATTTTTCTTATACTTTGTTTTTTGTTAATAGAAAAAAGTATTTTCGCAAACTAGTGTGAAATGAAACGCATGCAAAAAATTTATAATAAATATGTAATTGTTACTTTATGTTTACGGTAGTATTATACCAGCAAAAGATAAAGAGGATAAAAAAATGAATATTATAATTGCCGGAGATGGAGAGGTTGGTTTATTTTTAGCTGAGGAATTGGCTGATGAAAATCACAACATTACGATTGTTGACCCTCACGAGGATTTATTAAAAATGGTTGAATCTCACTCCGATATTATGGCTATTGCCGGTAATTCCACATCGATTTCCGTATTAAAAAGAGCGAATATTAAAAAAACCGATTTATTGGTTTCTGTTGTCCATGACGAACAAATCAACATCATAACTGCTCTTTTAGGAAAAAAACTCGGTGCAAAACGAACCATTGCAAGGGTTAACAGTACTGATAACCTATCTGTTGAAAGTCGGGGAATATTTAAATCATTAGGAATTGATGAGCTCGTATGCCCCGAAAATATTGCAGCCCACGAAATAATAAATTTGATTAATCATTCGGCAGCTACTGAGATTTTCGAATTTTCAGATAAAAAATTGTCTATTTATTTAATAAAACTCGAAGAAGATGCACCTGTTGCAAATAAAAATTTGTATCAAATTTCACAGCAATATCCTCATCTTGATTTTAGGGCAATCGCAATCCATAGGAATTCTAAAACTATTATTCCTTCGGGAAATGATGTTTTATTACCGAATGATTTAATTTATATAATTACTAAACCCGAAGGTGTTGATGATTTATTGATTTTAAGCGGCAAGCGTAAGATTGATATAAAAAGCATAATGATTGCCGGAGGCGGCCGTGTTGGCAGGACCGCTGCAAAACAATTGCGAAAAGGTTTAAATGTTAAATTAATTGAAAAAGATAAAAAAAAGTGTCTTGAATTAAGTGACTTTTATGATGAAACTTTAGTTATTAATGGAGATGCGAGTGATATAAAATTGTTAGAAGAAGAAGGTTTAAGAAGTTTTGATGCTTTTGTTTCCGTTACAAATAATTCGGAGACAAATATTCTGACTTGTTTGCATGCCAAAAAATTTGGAGTTAAAAAAACGATCGCTTTAGTTGAAAATATCGACTATATTGGAATTTCTCAAAGTATTGGTATAGATACAATTATTAATAAAAAGCTAATTACGGCAAGTTATATTGCAAAATTTACGAAGCCGTTAAAAACAAAATCAATAAAATGTTTAAGCGGAACAAATGCTGAGGTTATTGAATTTGTAGCAAATCCACGATCGGCGATTACAAAACATCCGATTTGTAAGCTTAAAATTCCTGAAGGTGCAATAATTGGTGGAATTATTAGGGGTAGAAAAAGTTATATTGCAATCGGTGATTTTCAAATTAAAGAAAATGATAAAGTCGTAGTATTTTCTCTTCCTGAAGCCATGAAAAAAGTTGAAAAATTGTTTGATTAATGTTTATTTTTAAATGCTTAGTTGGCCCGAAGTAAATATTAAAATTATTATTAGAGTAATTGGATTTTTACTCATGTTTGAAGGTGTTTTCATGTTTTTGGGAATACCTATAGCACTTTATTATTCTGGTGACAGATGCGATCCATTAATAATTTCCGGCATAATATGTATTTTATCCGGTTTAGCACTTTCAATTCTCACGAAAAATGCTAAAGGAAAGCATATTGGCAAAAGAGAAGGTGTAATAATTGTAACTACTTCGTGGATAATAATTTCACTGTTTGGAACTTTGCCTTTTATACTTAGTGGAACCATAACAAACTTCACGGATGCTTTTTTTGAAACTGTTTCCGGCTTTACGACTACAGGAGCTACAATACTTACTGACATTGAAGCGGTTCCAAAAGGAATTTTATTTTGGAGAAGTATAACACACTGGATAGGGGGAATGGGAATTATAGTACTTTCTGTTGCAATTCTTCCGATTTTAGGAATAGGTGGTATGCAGTTGTTTGTTGCCGAAATTCCCGGCCCTACTCTCGATAAACTACACCCGCGTATTACGCATACGGCTAAAAGGTTGTGGGGAATTTACATCCTTCTGACTTTTGTTGAAACAGCTTTTTTGATGTTTGGCGGAATGGATCTTTTTGACGGCCTTTGTCATGCATTCGGGACCATGGCTACCGGAGGTTTTTCTACTCAAAACACAAGTATTGCAGGTTACTCGCCATATATACAGTATGTTATTACTGTTTTTATGATTTTGGCAGGAACTAATTTTACACTTCACTATATTGCTTTACACGGAAATATTTCAAAAGTTTGGAAAAATGATGAATATCGGGCATATATTTATCTAATTGCCGCAGTTACTATTATTATTGCCGTTTCTTTGATTTTAAAAAGAAATATGAGTTTTGAAGAATCATTCAGAGAATCGATTTTTCAAACGGTTTCAATAATTACAACAACAGGTTATATTACAGCTGATTATTTGATTTGGCCGGGCTTACTTTGGCTTATTTTATTTTTAATGATGTTTGTAGGAGGTTGCGCAGGATCAACCGGTGGCGGAATTAAAGTTATGCGTCAATTGTTATTGTTTAAAAATAGTTGGATAGAATTGAAACGATTACTTCACCCAAATGCTATCATTCCCGTAAAGATGAATGGAAAAGGCGTTTCTCAAGACATTATTTTTAAAGTAATGGCCTTTTTTCTGATTTATATAATAATCTTTGCCTTTGGCACAATGTTTATGTCGTTGTTTGGCCTTGATTTTGAAACTTCAATAGGAGCAACTATAGCCACTCTCGGAAATATTGGGCCGGGATTAGGAGATGTTGGCCCGGTTGGAAATTATGCAGCCATTCCGGCGCCAGGGAAATGGTTCCTTTCGTTTTTGATGATTATCGGGCGGCTTGAATTATTTACAGTATTGGTTTTGTTATCACCTGCTTTCTGGAAAAGATAATTGAATTTATTATTTTTGTTTAAAATATTAATTAAATAAATGGGAATAAAAATATCGGTAGTCATAATTACTCTTAATGAAGAAAAAAATATTGGACGTTGTCTTGATACGGTTGTTGAAATTGCTGATGAAATTCTTATTGTTGATTCATTTTCAAATGATAATACTGAACAAATTTGCCGTGAAAAGTCCGCAAAATTTCATCAACATAAATTTGAATCTTATATTGATCAAAAGAATTATGCTCTTTCGCTAACAAAATATTTCCATGTATTATCACTGGATGCTGATGAAGCGCTTTCTGAAGAATTGATTGCTTCAATTAAAAAAGTAAAACAAAATTGGCAAGCCGATGGATATTCAATGAATCGTCTGGCAAATTATTGTGGCCGCTGGATAAAACATAGCGGCTGGTATCCAGACAAAAAACTTCGATTATTTGATAAACGAAAAGCTAAATGGGGCGGAATAAATCCACACGATAAAATTATTTTACAAGATGATTGTACTGAACTTCAATTGAATGGTGATTTACGTCACTTTACTTATTATACAATAGATGAACATATTGCACAAGCAAACAAGTTTAGTACAATTGCGGCTGAGGAAATTGTTGGTTTGAATAAGAAAATTTCGATTTTAAAAATTTTCACAAAATCAATAGCTAAATTCTTAAGAAACTATTTTTTTAAACTCGGTTTTCTTGATGGTTTCTATGGGTTTATAATTTGCGAAATTACTGCTTTTGAAACATTTTTAAAATATTCAAAAGCTTTTAATATTCAAAAATCAAGAAGAAAAAACACGTTTTAATTTATCTTTAAAAAGACTTAATTTTAACGACATAGTTTTTTCAGGTTCGTTTAAATATCCTGTGAATTCCGTTCCAAGCCTCAAATAATATTTATTGAAAGTAGAGCTTCCCATTCCCCATTTTATTAAAAACTGTTTTTTACCATTGTTTTTCTTTATGCGACTAACAGTCCTTGAGATAAAATGATATGATCGGCTTTTGCTACATCCTTTAAAATATCTTACACCGGCATGCCATAATTTCATCATAAAATCCGGATCGGAATACATCCCTGGAGTAAATTCAATACTTAGTCCTCCAATTGCGTTCCAAATATCCTTATGAATTATTAATGGATACCATTTGCTTCCGTTCCAATCAGCAAATTCATATTTATCATATTGTTTTAAGAATTCTGCTTCCTTGAATTCTGCAGGTGATTTTCCAAAATCAAAAGGTGATATCACGCATTTGTTCAGAGTACTGACAGGTTCTATCTTAGTCCCTGATATTGAAAAATATTTTGTGTCAAGTTTTTCAATTTCTTCCCATAGAAATAAATCCCAATCAGGACAAACATAAACATCATCGTCAATCAGGACAATATACTCAGAAATTGCCAATGATGAAGGTGCATTAAATCCATAACAAACCCCAACATTCTTTTTGGAATATGAATAGCTTAAATTTTGTTCATTAACCCATTCGAGTGTTCCATCTGAGCCTTCATTGATATGAACTACGATTTGATGATGAAAATGTGAGTTCTTTTTTATACTGTTTATGCAAAGTTTCAGAAATTCAAGATTATTCCATGATGGAATCAGGATGGAGAATTTTGGTTTTTGGTCAATTTTAGATTGATAAAATTTAATTTTCTCTATCATATAGATATATGTTTTTTAAAAAACAAAAGTAGAGTTAATGATTTTATTTAGCAAAAAAATAGTACTTTTAACGAGTTTTTTTATTGAAAATTAAGTTTTGCTAAAAATATACTAAAAACGCATAAACTTTGCAATATTTGATAACATAATAATTTAATCTCTAATAAGTTTTGTAAAAATATTATGCTATCCTTTTCACATATCAGTTCAAAAGAAATTCAATCAAACGCTTATTTCTATATTTTGATTTTGCTGGCAATTTCAGTGCCTTTATCAAGATATTTTATGAGTGTTGCTCAAATACTTTTGATTATAAATTGGTTGCTTGGGGGAAATTTTTGCGAGAAACTCAAAAGTTTTTTTAAAAACAAAGCTGCTTTAGTTTTTTCTTCCTTATGGCTTTTACATATAATCGGCCTGTTTTTTACCGATGATTTTAATTATGCATTTAAGGACCTAAGAACCAAATTACCCATACTTATTCTTCCAATAATATTTTCATCTTCAAAACAACTTAATAGAAAACAATTCAATGTTTTAATCAGTTTTTTTATAGCGGCAGTTCTTTCGGGAACATTTATTTCAATTGCTCTTTATTTCAGGGAAGAATTTATTGATATTAGAGATAATTTCCCATTTATTTCCCATATACGATTTAGTTTAAATGTTTGTCTTGCAATTTTTTCTTTAGGATATCTTTTGTTCATATCATCCGAAAAAAAAGTTTTATATAGAGTTTTCGCAGGGGTTTTGATTGTTTGGTTAATTGCATTTTTGCTAATTCTTCAATTAATGACAGGCGTAATTATTACATTAATCTGTTTAATTTTAATATTAATTTACTATATTTTCCACAGCAAAAGCAAATTATTGAAATCAGCATTTATTTTAATTTTGGTCTTGGTTCCGGTTTTTATAGGTTTATATGTAAACGATGTTGTTAAAGATGTTTACCATATAAAAACTGTTAGCCTGAAGAATCTTGAAAAAACCACAGCTTTAGGAAATCCCTATTCTCACGATATTTATAATAAGCAGGTAGAGAATGGATATTATGTTTGGATTTATATTTCAAGAGATGAAATGCGGGAAGCATGGAATAAACGAAGTTCAATTGAATTTTTTGGGAGAGATAAAAAAAGCCAATTAATTGAGAGTACGATGATACGTTTTTTGGCTTCAAAGGGCTATAGAAAGGATGCCGAGGGTGTTAAAAAATTAAACGAACATGAAATATGCTTGATTGAGAACGGTGTGGCAAATTCGGTATTCGATAATATTTCCGAGATACGTAAGAGAGTTTATAAAATTATATGGGAAATTAAAAGATATAATATGGGTAGTAATTCAAGTGGCCATTCAGTGATGCAGCGGTTTGAATATTGGAAAGCTTCTCTTTCAATAATCAAAAATAATTTTTGGATTGGTGTCGGAACCGGTGATATGAATAAGGTATTCAATAATTATTATGAAAAAGAAAATCCATCGCTTTTTTATAGTTTTCGTTGGAGGTCGCACAATCAATTTCTCTCAATTTTTGTAGGTTTTGGAATAATCGGATTTATTTGGTTTATTGTATTTTTGCTTTACCCTCCTATTAAAAGCGGCAAAATGTTTGACTATTATTATTTCGTGTTTTTCATAATTTCAATTTTGTCGATGCTATCGGAAGATACAATTGAATCTCAGGCCGGTGTTACATTTTATGCATATTTTAGTTGCTTGTTTTTATTTGCAAAAGAAAAAAAGACAATTTTTTAAATTTGAAATAGTTTTTGATACCAAGCATGGAAAAAAATCAAAACACAAATAGTAAATGGCTTATAATAGTCAATCCGAATGCCGGCAGAAAGAAAGGTAAAAAAGATTGGGAAAAAATATCTTCATTATTAACCCAGGCGGGAATTGCTTTTAAAAGTGTTTTTACTAAAAATATAAACCATGCAATTCATCTTTCGAGAAAATATATTGAAAAAGGATTTATTAAAATTATAGTAGTTGGTGGTGATGGAACATTTAATGAGGTAGTTAATGGTATTTTTACTCAAAAATTTTATCATCCATCTGAAATTACTCTTGGGATAATTCCTGTTGGAACAGGAAATGATTGGGGCAGAATGTATGGTATTCCATTAAAATATAAAAAAGCTATACAAATTATTAATGAGGAGAAAACTTTTGTTCAGGATATTGGAACAGTTGAATATTATAGGTTTAATAAAAAGGAAATACGATATTTTGTAAATGTTGCCGGATTGGGTTACGATGCTTTTGTAGCTAAGAAAACTAATCGCCTAAAAGAAAAGGGTGTTGGAAGTCCGTTTGCCTACATTTTAAATATTGTTTTAGGGCTTTTTCAATTCAAAAATAAATTCATTGAACTCAAAATAGATGATAAACCTGTGTTTAAAGGCAGAATTTTTAGTATGAGTATCGGGATTTGTAAATATAACGGCGGTGGAATGATGCAATTGCCAAATGCGATTCCTAATGATGGTATTTTCGACTTGACAATAATTAAGAAAACAACAAAAATGAAGGTTGTTAAAAATATAAAAAATCTTTATGACGGATCGTTTATAAAAATGCCTGAAGTTTTGACTTTTAAAGGGAAATCAATTTCGATTATTTCTAAACCCGAGAAAAATGTTTTTCTTGAGACTGATGGCGAATCTCTCGGCCATTCACCTATGAATTTTGAAATACTTCCTCAAAGCCTAAAAGTTATTGTTAATAAAATTCCCGTGTAGAAGATTTGGCTGGTATAAAATGCTACAGATTTACAGATTAGAAAATAAATAATAGAAACGGCTGTTCAGCTTGCATTTCTTTGTGAAATAGCTATTTCACAGAGTTTCACTAAGTATCCACTAAGTTGCGCAAAGGAAAAAAGAGGTCAATAAAAATTCCCTTGATGTCAGAAATTCTGAAAATACAAATACATTAGTACTAACTAATAACGATTAATTTTCCTTATAAATTTTTCTTAGCTTTTATTCGCCAATTGCCCGCAAGCAGCATCAATATCTTTTCCCCGACTTCTACGCAAGTTAACGATTAGGTTTTTACTTTCAAGGTATTCGATAAATTCAAGAGTTTTTTGTTCGCCCGATTTTTGAAAATTGCTTTTTTCGACAGCATTGTATTCAATAAGGTTGATTTTTACGGGAAAATTTTTGCAAAAACGGCATAATTCTTTTGCATCGTCGATGTTGTCGTTGAAATTATGAAGCAATAAATATTCAATAGTAATTCGTGTTTTTGTTTTTTCGTAAAAATATTTCAAAGCTTCAATTAAAGTGTCAATTGAATTGTATTCATTAATAGGCATTACGCTTCTGCGTTTAGAATCAGTAGCGGCATGAAGCGATAATGCAAGATTGAATTTTACTTTATCATCGCCGAGTTTTTTTATCATTTTCGAAATACCAACCGTCGAAATTGTGATTCGATAGGGAGACATAGCCATTCCGTTTTTAGAAGTAATTTTTTCAACTGATTGAATAACACTTTGATAATTCAACAAAGGTTCACCCATTCCCATATAAACAATATTCGACAAAATTTGTCCGTAATTTTCTTCCGATAATTTGGTTAAAATGGCAACCTGGTCAAAAATTTCCTCAAAAGTTAAATTTCTTATAAAACCAAGTTTTCCGGTGGCACAAAATGTACATTTCAGCGAGCAGCCGACCTGGGTTGAAATACATGCTGTAACCCGATTGGTAGTAGGAATTAATACACCCTCAACAATTTCATTATCGCTTAGTTTGAATGCAACTTTTA
>CAZBSL010000003.1:0-23159 GCA_964494265.1 uncultured Bacteroidales bacterium | reverse complement strand
GGAATTAATACACCCTCAACAATTTCATTATCGCTTAGTTTGAATGCAACTTTTATGGTTCCGTCACTACTTTTTTGTTTTTTAAAAATGTTTATTTTCTCTAAGAAAAAGTGCTCGTTTAACAAATTTATAACAGCCTTAGAAATATTCCTCATTTCCTCGAAGGAGGAAACATGTTTCTTCCATATCCAATCATAAACCTGCTTTGCCCTGAACGCTTTTTCATTATGCTCAAGAAAAAATTTCTTTATTTCTTCAAAAGACAGTAATCGTATGTTTTTTTTATTTTTCATTATTAAAAACAAAATTAGGATAATTGTTTTAAATTCGACAAATATTATTTTATATTATGATTAAAATTTCAGCAGATTACATTTTCCCAATTGTTTCGACTCCAATAAAAAATGGAATTTTGATTTTTGAAAATGATGGCAAAATCATAGATGTTTTAGAATCGACTGAATTAATTTCGAAAGAGGACATAAAAAAGCATAAAGGAATTATTTGCCCGGGTTTTATAAATACTCACTCGCATATTGAACTGTCATATCTTAAAAATCAAATCAAAAAAAATACCGGTTTAGGTGAGTTTGTTGTTGAAGTCCAGAAATCAAAAAAGAAATTTGAGAAAGAATTTATCCTTGAAGCTATAAGAAAAGCAGAAGAGGAAATGCTTTTGGCAGGAACAATGGCTGTTGGCGATATTTCAAATACAAGCCTTTCGTTTTCGATGAAAGAAAATAGTAAATTAATATTTCATACTTTTCTGGAGGTTTACGGTTCCGACCCGAATATTGCAGAGGAAAGATTTCAGAAAAGCTTTGATCTTTTCACTCAAATTGCTCATCAAAAAAGAAACAACCAAGCCTCAATTGTTCCTCACGCACCTTATTCGGTTTCAGATATTTTGTTTAAAAAAATAAAAGAATTTTCTATACAAAATAATTCTTTGTTTAGCATTCATCATCAGGAAAGCAATGACGAAAATTCATTTTTTAAAAACAAAACCGGGAAAATTGTTGAAAATTTCAAAAAATTCGGCATTAGTTTGTCGAATTTTAAAGCCACAGGACTAAGCCCTTTGCAATCGATTACCTCTTTTTTACCAAAGAAAAATAAGCTTTTATTGGTGCACAATACATTTTCAAAACTGGAAGATATTGATTTTGCTACTGAAAATTTCAATCACATTTATTGGTGTTTTTGTCCAAATGCAAATTTATTTATTGAGAATCGTTTACCGAATATCCCTGATTTTATTAACAAAAAGGATAGAATTACAATTGGTACCGATAGTTATGCTTCAAATGAAAGCCTTTCGGTTTTAGAAGAAATTAAAACAATTTCTAAACATTACCCCGAAATTGGATTGCAGAAACTACTTTTATGGGCAAGCCTAAATGGAGCTGAATTCTTAGGATTTGATGAAAATCTCGGAAGCTTTGAAAAAGGAAAAAAGCCCGGAATTAACTTAATTGAGAATGTTGATTTGAAAAATTTGATCCTTAATAAAAAAAGTAAAATAAAAGTAATAAAAATATAAAAGTTCAGGTTACCGGTACTTTATGATATTTTAAAAGTATAGTATCCTTTAATGAAGTAGGGCTCAGAAAATAATCTTATTAAAAAAAATGCCCCTATTTCGGGGCATTTTTTAAACCATAAACAATGTTAGGTAAGAAATCTTTTTATGCACAATGTTAATCTTACATAAACTTATACGGTTGTGAAAATCAATTGCTCATTTTGTAATTTTTATTAACCGAACAAAAGTACGTCCGGAAAACAAATCCTTTTGTTAAGTAAGATTAATAAACGTTAATTTTTGTTAAACAAAATGTAGAATAAATTTCAAGGCGTATATTTGTAAATATTTATGATTTACGATTGATGAATAAAAAAATTATCTTTTTTATAATTACTCTTATAAGCCTATCATTGATTGGTTTAATGGTCATACAGGTCCATTGGATTAATAATGCAATTACCGTCAGGCAGGCCAATTTTGTCAGAGATGTTAATGAAGCTGTATCGAATGTAATTTTTCAGCTTGAAAAAATTGAGATGTCGGATCAAATTAAAAACAGGTTTACAAACTCAACAAATAAAACTTCAATTTTGCAATCAATTGATTCTATCAATAATTCATTTCTTGAGGATATTCAATCAATTAATAATAATGATGACTTTCAAAAGCTGGTTAAACGCTCTTTTATGACTCAAAATCTTATTGAAGAAATGTTTAACATCAAACAAAATCGCCCGATCGAAGAAAGAATAAATAAAGATTTTTTAGATTCATTAATAAATACTGAATTAGAAAAAAAGGGGATAAATACTTTGGTTGAATTTGCGGTTTTTAATTCGTCAAGGAATTCAATGATATTGCAAAAAACAGGAAAATATCCTGAGAAATTATTGAAATACGGATTTGTATTTACTTTATTCCCAAACGATTTAATCACAAATCCAAATTATTTGATTGTTTTTTTCCCAAACGAAAAACAATTTATTATAAGCCAAATGTGGCTTTTGCTGCTTGTTTCTGCGGTTCTGATAATAATAATTATTGTTTCATTTGCTATGACAATATCAACAATTTTCAGACAGAAGAAATTGTCGAAAATGAAAAACGACTTTATAAATAATATGACTCACGAATTTAAAACTCCTATTTCAACTGTTTCATTAGCCTGTGAAGCTCTCAATGATACGGATATTAAGAAATCAGAGCAATTATATTCCAATTATATTAAGATCATTAGTGAAGAAAACAACCGGCTTGGTATTATTGCCGAGAAAATTTTACAAACAGCTATTCTCGAAAAAGGTCAATTGAATCTGAAAAAAGAAGAAATTGATGTCAATGAAATTGTTTCGGATGTTGTAAAAAACATTAAAATACAAGTTGAAATCAAGGATGGAAAAATCGAAGCATTTTATAATGCTGATTGTTCAAAAATTCTGGCCGATAAAATTCATATTACAAATGTGTTTTATAATTTGCTTGATAATGCAAATAAATATTCACCCAAAAAGCCGGATATAAAAGTTATTACGGAGAATTCGGCAAAAGGAATAATTATTAAAATAGAAGATACCGGCATTGGAATCAGTAAAGCGAATCAGAAAAAAATCTTCGGGAAATTATTTAGGGTTCCAACCGGTGATGTTCATGATTTTAAAGGTTATGGCTTGGGTTTAAGTTATGTGAAAAAAATTATCGAAAAACACGGAGGTAAGATTAGCGTTGAAAGTGAGCTTAATAATGGTTCAAGATTTACAATAATTCTTCCTCTTATACAGAAAAATAATTAATTATAAATTCAATATGATAATTGTACGAAAAGAAAAAATTATTACTGATGGAAAAGACTAAAATTAAAATTCTTTTGGCTGAAGATGATAAAAATCTTGGAACTATCCTAAAAGCATATCTCGAGGCAAAAGGATTTCCTACCAGCCTTTGTGTTAATGGCAAGGAGGCTTATATTTTATACAAGCGTCAAAATTTTGATTTTTGTATTATTGATGTAATGATGCCGGTAATGGACGGCTTTACTCTTGCAAAAGAAATTCGGAAAAACAATTCAACTATCCCAATTCTTTTCCTGACCGCCAAATCATTACAGGAAGATAAATTAAAAGGTTTCGAAATAGGTGCTGATGATTACATCACAAAACCTTTTAGTATGGAAGAATTACTTGTCAGAATGAAAGCAATTCTAAGAAGAACAGGCGACTCACAAGGGCCTGACAATGAAAAAAGTATTTTTCAAATTGGGGAATATTTTTTTGATTATACGCGACAACTTTTGACTCACAAAAATAAAGAGCAAAAACTTACTTCAAAAGAGGCAGACCTATTAAAATTACTTTGCATAAATGCAAATAAAGTCATGGACAGAAGTGTCGCCTTGAAACACATCTGGCGCGATGATAGTTATTTCAATGCCAGAAGTATGGATGTGTACATCACCAAGCTCAGAAAATATCTTAAAAGTGATCCTTCAGTTGAACTTTTTAACGTTCATGGAGTAGGATTTAAATTGGTTATGAATATTAACTAAGTTTGTTAAATAATTTATGCGCATCCATTTTATAACAGGATAAACATGCAATTTCTTTTGACTATATCCTGTTTTTGGGTGTTCGGGCTTCAATAAAAATATAACTTTGCCACAAAAATAAATTTGCTTGAAATAAATTTAAAAATGATGAAAAAAATATTTTTTATGACAATCGTAATTGGATTAATTATTACGTCCTGTAATAATGGAAACGACAAGAAATCAAAAAGTACAAACCCGTTTTTTAGCGAATTCAACACTCCGTTTAATACACCGGATTTTGATATTATTGAACTTCAGCATTATTTGCCGGCTTTTAAAGAAGGAATGAAGCAACAGAACAATGAGATCAAAGCAATTATCGACAATTCCAAACCCCCGACTTTTGAAAACACTTTGGAAACTTATGAAAAAAGTGGTTCTTTATTAAGGAAGGTTGAGGGAGTGTTTGACAATATGACTGAGGCAAATACCAACGAAGAACTACAAGAAATTTCTATTGAAGTTGCCCCCCTACTTGCAAAACATACCGATGACATTAATTTAAACGATAAACTTTTTAAAAGAATTAAATCAGTTTACGAGCAAAAAGAAAAACTTGATCTTACAGGCGAGCAAAATCGTCTTCTTGATAAAATTTATAAAAAGTTTGTTAGGGGTGGAGCAAATTTAAATCCTGAATCTCAGGGAAAACTTAGAAAAACTAATGAGAAATTATCAGTTCTGTCAATTAAATTTGGCGAAAACCTTCTTGCCGAGACCAATGATTTTACTTTGATTATTGATAAAGAAAGCGATCTGGCCGGACTTCCTCAGTCAACAATTAATGCTTCAGCCGAAACTTCAAATGAAAAAGAAATGCAGGGAAAATGGGTTTTTACACTTGATAAACCAAGCATGATCCCTTTTTTACAATATGCTGATAATAGAGATTTAAGAGAAAAGATTTTTAATGCCTACATCAATCGTGGAAATAATAATAATGAAAACGATAATAAGAAAATTATTTCAGAAATCGTTAATCTGAGAATCGAAAAAGCTCATCTTCTAGGTTATAACAACCATGCTGAATTTATTTTAGAAAAAAATATGGCAAAAAACCCCGACAATGTTTATAAACTTTTAACGGAAATTTGGGAAGCTGCATTACCTGTTGCCAAGAAAGAAGCACAGGAGTTGCAAGGAATGATTAATAAGGATGGAAAAAAATTCAAACTTGAGCCTTGGGACTGGTGGTATTATTCATCAAAGCTAAAACAAGAAAAATATGCCATCGATGAAGAAGAAATCAGACCGTATTTTCAATTGGAAAATGTTAGAGACGGGGCTTTTGAGTTAGCGAACAGACTTTACGGACTCGAATTTATCGAAAGAAATGATATTCCGACCTATCACGAAGATGTTCAGGTTTACGAAATCCGTGAGGCTGACGGAAGCCATGTCGGTATTTTCTATTTGGATTATTTTCCCCGCTCGAGCAAACGCGGCGGTGCTTGGATGGAAGCTTATCGCAAACAATCAGGTCTTGGCGACGAAAGGATAAGTCCGATAATTTGTAATGTTTGTAATTTTACAAAACCTTCAGGCGATCAACCGGCACTTCTCAGCTTTGAGGAAGTTGAAACTCTTTTCCACGAATTCGGGCATGCTTTACATGGTTTTCTTTCAAATTGCCAATACAATTATCTTTCGGGGACTTCGGTTTCAAGAGATTTTGTTGAGATGCCATCGCAAATAATGGAAAACTGGGTTCCTCAACCCGAAATGCTACAAATTTTTGCAAAACACTATAAAACAGGCGAAGTAATACCGAAGGAACTGGTTGATAAAATTCAAGAAAGCGGACACTTTAATCAAGGATTTATTACCACCGAATATCTTGCAGCCGCCTTTCTTGACATGGATTATCATACACTTACTGAAACACAGAATATTAATGTTGAAGAATTTGAAAAAAAATCAATGAAAAAAATGAGAATGATCCCGGAAATCGTCGTTAGATACCGCGGCCCTTATTTTGCACACATTTTTAGTGGTGGTTATTCATCAGGTTATTATAGCTATATTTGGTCGGCTGTGCTTGATACTGATGCTTTTCAAGAGTTTAAAGAAAACGGTTTATTTGATAAAAAAACAGCTTCTTTATTTAGGGACAATGTTATCTCAAGAGG
This sequence comes from uncultured Bacteroidales bacterium, assembly GCA_964494265.1. Taxonomy (GTDB): domain Bacteria; phylum Bacteroidota; class Bacteroidia; order Bacteroidales; family JAEINX01; genus JAEINX01. Next base: position 16,918 of record CAZBSL010000003.1, on the reverse strand, counting down.
AGGAACAGAAGATCCGATGAAACTTTATTTAACGTTTCGAGGTGCTGAACCCAAGGTTGATGCCTTGCTGAAAAAACGAGGTTTAAAGTAAAAGTTTTTATATCTTTATGTTTTTGTAGTTGTCTTATGTTTAGCCGATTACGCTTTATTAAACATAGATATGGAAATTAGAAATTTGGCATTATCCTGAATTTCTTCCCGAGTACTCCGGATTAAGTTTCTTTGGATAGGATTAACAAAATGATTTTGTAATCTGAAAAATGAGTTTTCTTGAAGGAAATATACTCAGATAAAAAAAAAGCTCAAAAAAATATTAGCGTTAATAATTAGAACAACAGGCTAATACAAAATAAAAAGAAAATATTTTATATTTAATGTTGTATTTATACAACATAATGTATTACATTTGCGTTTTTGAATATTATATAATTAAGTATAAAATTAATATGAGATTATGTGAATGAAACAAAAACAAACGAATAAATAAATCTATATACACATGGAAAGTCGGAAAATATATAACAGAATTGCCGTACTTCGAAAAGATAAATCTTTAACAAGAAACGAACTTGCAGATAAAATTGGAGTTAATTTTCAAACAATTGGTTATTTAGAACGTGAAGAATATAATCCGAGTTTGGATCTGGCATTTCGCATCAGTGAAGTATTTGAATTACCAATTAGTTTGATTTTTTCAATCAAACCATTAATGCCATTAAGTCAATTATTAACTAAAAAATGAAAGAAAAAAAATCATGGAAATGAAAAAATCTATCAAAAAAAGAAGAATTGGAGTAATATTTACTCTATTAAGTTTATGCAGTATGGTACTCATTTTTGAATATTGCAAAATTGAGCAAAGGGATAGTGCCATTATAGCAATTGAAATAATCCCAATCATCATATTTATAGTGAGTTTTATTTTAACTTTTATTAAAACAGGGCTTTGGGGATTTATTCACAAACCATTAAAAAAATTAGATGAAAGAGAAATTGCCTTAACAAGTAAGTCTCTTAGGTATGCTTATGGTATTTTCACAGTAGTTACTCTAATTCTATTATTATCTTTAGCAATAACTTATACACAAATAGATGTTGTTCTTGTTGCTTCACTAATCCTGTTTGCTCATATATTGCCTGCGAGTTATATTGCATGGACTGAGAAAGATATATAAAATTGTAAATCGAATGAAAATTAAAGTTATTCCATTTGTATTGCTATCTGCATTATTTACAAGCATTCAGGTACATTCGTGTACAATATTTTATGCTGCTAAAGACAATAAAATATTTGCCGGAAATAATGAGGATTGGAAAGACCCTTATTCAAAAATGTGGTTTTATCCTCCTGAGAATAACAAACATGGCTGGATCAAATTCGGATTTGGAAGTGGATTTCCGCAGGGAGGCATAAACGACCAAGGCCTCTTTTGGGATGCTTCATCCTGTGCTTACTTGGCAATGCCTATATCAGAGGCAAATAAAGAAAAATATACCGGTGCATTGATGCAAAAAGTAATAGAAGAATGTGCAAATATTGAAGAGGCTTTAGAAATTTTTACGAATTATTATTGTGAAGATCAATACAAAGCTCAGTATCTTGTTGGGGATTCTTTGGGTAATTCAATAATTGTTGAAGGGGATAATTTCATTTCAATGGAAGGCAATTATCAGGTGTTGACCAATTTTTACCACTCAAATCCTGATTTAGGAGGACATCCTTGTTGGCGACATGAGATAGCCATCAATATGTTAAGTAGTAATTATGATTTAACTTCATATTTCATGGGTTCAGTATTGGCAGCAACACATCAGGAGGGGAAATATCCGACTCAATATTCTAATATATATGATCTCAAAAACACTCAGATATATTTATTTCATTATCACAATTATGAAGAGTTTATAAAATTTGATCTGCTTAATGAATTAGACAAAGGATACAGGTCTTTTAATATACCAGACCTTTTTTCCAGAGTGAAATTACTTAGTCCGGCAGATGGAGAAGAAATTGAATCAACATCAGTTACATTAACATGGGAAGGAATACCCGGGAGCAATTATGAGGTAATTTTATCTACTGATCCTGAATTTGCAGATGATAATTCAAAATATACGGCAAATATGAATTCTGATCCGATCGTTCATTCTGGTTTTCTCATTTTTTTGCCCGGAATATTGTTAGTTATTCCATGTATGAGAAGAAAAAGGATTGTTTATTCTTCAATGATGATCTTTTTTGTAGTTCTGTGTAGTTCTCAATGCAAGAAAGAAGAAACCTCTATTCCTGAAGTGCAAATTACTGAGATGGTCGAAACAATTAATAATCTGTTGCCTAATACCACATATTATTGGAAAATAAAGGCTCACCAAAAAAATCAGAATATTTTTCACAGCGAAACTCTTATGAGATGTTTTAGCATAAGAAGTGTTAACCATTGACAATTATTAGAATGAAACCTACAATTAATAATTTTGTAAGTTCTATTACCTCAAATACTCAATTTGCTTATAGAAAATGCTGTCAACTTCTTTAGAAAGTGTTAGCTGCTTATTTTCTTTTGCAATTTGCGATAATCGCTGAAGTACAGCTATTGCCTGATGAATATCTTCTTCGTAAAGTTTAAAATTCTGATCATCTAAAGAATTATAATATTCGAGATTATCAATGTAAGTATCAAGAAGTTTTCTAACTAATTCATTTCCTTTTGCAGTATCTTTTGCATTATAATAAATATCAACAAATGGCAAAGTAAATACATCGAACGGATATTTTTCTTCAGGAAACTCTTCAAAATATTTATTAACAACCACAATTGCAGAATCATTTTTGTTTTCTTCGATTAATGCCTGTGATAGCCTCAAGAAAATATTTTTTGGTAAGGCTGAATTCCTTCTGCTTTCAGTATCAACAGTTACTCCCGGTTCTTTTAGGTTGCCCCATTTACATTCATTCATAACAATGTCATAGCTTCTGTCTGTTGCCACACCTCCCATTCCGGATATTTTATATTTTGCTTCAACAGGTATAAACCTATAAACAAATCCTTCCATATGACAAAATTTATCAACATCAAGAACTTTATTAACTGCCGAAGGATTAGCAAAATATATTGGCCTGTCCCAATTATTTGTGGCAATAAAATCAAGTAACATTAAATCGTTTTTGTATAATGAACTTTGTCGGACATCCCATTTAATTACAGGAACAATTTTATCGGCTAATTCAATTGGAACAGTTCCGTTACTTACGACTGTAGCAGAATCTATTGTCAATTTTATTTTTTTTGTTGGCAAATAATTTATCTTTTTCCCGCTTTGTAAAGGTAATTTAGTCTGATCACTTTCATTTGCTATAAATCCGATTATGTCTTTTAATTCAATGTATCCTTTAATATCTCTTTTGTAAAACGGAACTGATTGATTTACACCTTTATTATATTGCTCAGGTTTCAACGTAAAGGGCAAAGGATCAGAATCATATATTTTATTGGCTAATTGGTGAACATACCAGTCGCTTCCGGCAAGCATATAATTAACAACTCTAACGTCGGTTCTAATTCCTTCAACTTCTTGTGCATACCACAATGGGAATGTGTCATTATCGCCATTTGTGAATAAAACAGCATTTGGAGCACAGGAATTTAAATAATTTGCAGCAATATCACGGGCAATATATTTACCTGACCTATCGTGATCGTCCCAACCATCTTTTGCCATGATTACCGGAACCAACAATAAACAAATTACTGTGGCAATAATTGCAGAAGATTTCTGTTTTAAAAATTTATTTATTAATTCATAAACGCCTAATACTCCAATCCCTATCCATATTGCGAAAGCATAAAATGAACCAGCATAAGCATAATCACGCTCGCGGGGTTGGTAAGGATATTGGTTAAGATAAACGACAATTGCAACACCGGTCATAATAAATAATAATCCGACAATTACTGCATTTTTTTCGTTTTTTGAAATCTGATACAAAAGGCCTATCAAACCAAGAATAAATGGAAGGAAATAAAAAGCATTTCTTCCGGCACTTTCCATGCTTTTCGGAAGATCGTCTTGATTACCAATTAAATAATTATCAATAAAATTTATTCCGCTAATCCAATTACCATATTGAGGGCCACCATGTCCTTGAATATCATTTTGTCTTCCTACAAAATTCCACATAAAATATCGCAAATACATATGCCCCAACTGATATTTAAAGAAATATTTCAGGTTCTCACCAAAAGTGGGTTTTACAAGTATTTCAGTAGAACCATCCGGCTTGGATACCCTGATAGGATTTCCTTTTATTTCGCCCCAGTATTTATAAGCGTTTATATGGCTTGTTTTTTGATTGCTCCACATCCTCGGAAAAATTGTTGAAAATTCGGGATCGTAAACCGGCGAAAACCCAGTTCGATCATCAGTAATCACATATTTCCCTTTCTTTTTATCCTTAATGTAAATAGGTGAACCATCTTCAAAATCCGATACCGGAGCATTGTAATATTGACCGTAAACTATTGGCCAATCTCCATATTGTTCTCTGTTTAAATATGATAATAAACTAATTGCATCACTCGGATTATTTTCGTTTATGGGAGTATTGGCATTGGCTCTGATTATAAGCATAAAGAAAGACGAATAACCTATTAAAATGAATACAATTGCTAATAAAATTGTGTTAAGAATTACTTTTTTATTTCTAATCGTATAATGTAAACCCCAAACAATTAACGAAATCAATAAAATAAAATAAATTATTGTACCTGAATTGAATGGTAAACCAATAGAGTTGACAAAGAATATTTCGAATAAACCGGCTAATTTAACAACCCAGGGAACAATAATATACATAATTGCAAATAATATTACAATTGAAATTATTGAAGTATATATTACCCCTTTTGTACTTACTTTGTATTTTTTAAAATAATAAACGAATGCAATTGCCGGAATAGCAAGTAAATTAAGCAGGTGAACACCTATTGATAAACCTATCAGATAGGCAATTAAAATAATCCAACGATAGCCGTGTCGCTTGTCGGCAACTAACTCCCATCGTAGGATAGCCCAAAAAACCAAAGCTGTAAAGAAAGCTGACATGGCATAAACCTCACCCTCGACGGCTGAAAACCAAAATGAATCGGAAAAAGTATAAGCTAAAGAACCGACAAAAGCACTACCAAGAACAGCATACATTTTGCCATCAGTCATTTTACCTTGTTTTTCAACAATTTTTTTAGCAAGAATACTGATTGTCCAAAACAGAAAAAGTATGGTAAAACTGCTTGATAGAACCGACATAATATTAATCATAAAAGCAACATTGGCAGTATTACCAAATGCAAAGAGTGAAAATACACGACCTACAAGTTGAAAAAGTGGAGCTCCCGGAGGATGCCCAACCTGTAATTTATAAGCGGTTGCGATATATTCTCCGCAATCCCACCAACTTGCAGTGCGTTCAACAGTAAACAAATAAACTATGGTAGCAATTGCGAATGCTAACCATCCCAAATAAGTGTTTAGCTTTTTATAATTATTCATTTTAGCTATTTTTATTAAAAAAATTATCAGCGAAAATAAGAATTTTAAGAATTAATTATTTTTTAAAATTCAAAATTAAGTATTTTTAACATAAAAAGATTCAAAATTCCCTTCTCGACACCTCAAAATAAATTTTTGCCGAATTATAAATTATAACCATTTTATTACTTTATTAAAATGATTTTGTATTTTTGTGAGTTATATTAATCATATCTGATGAATAATCAAAATAAAACATACAGGCTTACACTTTTCATTTTGATTTTTTTTCAAATATTTTCGCTACAAACAAAACATGTTTTCTGTGAGCAAATTCAAGTAAATCAAGACAATAATAATAAATTAATAATTACAGAAAACACAGATACGAGATTAACTATTTCAAATTTTTTATCAACATTTAATTTAGAAGAAATTGAAAACAATGAATATTCATTAATAAATATTCCGGGTTATGCATATTCAACAATTATCGGGAACCCAAAATTACCTGTAAAAAAAGAATTAATTGAATTGCCTTTCGATGCTGAAATAGAAATCAATATTCTAAGCTGTGAAATAAAAGAATATCAAATTAGTGAGTTGGGATTTTTAAATCAAATTATTCCGGTTCAACCTCCAAGGCTGAAAGACTCCACTTTTCAATCAAAAATTATTATCAACAGAGAAGCATATCTACAGAATTCTTTTTCGCCTTCTGAAATTGTTAGTGTTGAAATACTTGGTGTTTTGAGAGGTAAAAGGCTTGCTCGCCTAAATATTTCACCAATTCAATATAATCCGGTTTTGAACTCTATTAAAGTTTATGAGAAAATTGAAATAGAAATTGAATTTAAAAATCCGAATTTTGTAAAAACAAAGCAATTAAACTATCTAAACCAAACTCCTTATTTTAAAAAAATTAACACATTGTTTTTAAATTCAAAGAAACTTAAAAACTCGGACACAGTCCGTAATTCACTGATAAAATTTGTTATTCTTTCCGATTCAATATTCAAAGAACAATTAAAACCGTTTATTGAATGGAAAACCAAAAAGGGTTTTAAAATAATTGAGGCTTACACTAATCAACAGGAAGTAGGAAACACTAGCGAATCAATCAAAATATATTTACAATCGCTATATGATTCGGGTACGCCGGATGATCCTCCTCCCACTTTTCTTTTAATAGTTGGAGATGTGGGTTTAATACCTTCGTTTGAAGGAACAACCGGAAATTTATTTCATAAAACGGACTTATATTACTGTGAATATACCGGAGATTATTTGCCTGAATTGTTTTATGGAAGGTTTTCGGCAAATAATACCCAAGAACTTCAAGCACAAATTGACAAAACGATTGAATACGAACAATTTTTATTTCCTGACCCATCATTTTTAAATAAAGCGGTTTTAGTTGCCGGAGTGGATTTCGAACATAGCCAAATTTACGGAAACGGTCAAGTAAATTATGAGACATCATACTATCTCAATCCCGAGCATAATATCGAGGCTTTCACATACCTCTATCCTGAATCCGGATCAAATTCGGCTGAAATCAAGCAAAACATTAGTGATGGAGTAGGATTTGTAAATTATACCGGACATGGAGCTTCAGATGGATGGGAGGCCCCGTCATTTAAAACTTCTGACACGTCTGAACTTGAAAACGATGGAAAATATCCATTAATTATAAGTAATGCTTGTACAACGAGTGATTTTAAAAATGAATGTTTTGGTGAGGCTTTACTAAGAGCTGAAAACAAAGGGGCAGTTGGATATATTGGAGCCTCGAATGTTACTCATTGGGATCCTGATTTTTATTGGAGTGTTGGTGTCGGAGAAATTTCCGAATTTCCGATTTATGAAAATACAGGACTTGGAATGTACGACAGGGCTTTTCACGATAAAGGTGAAGTTTGCTCAGATTGGTATGTAAGTCAGGGTCAAATGATTTTTGGCGGTAATCTTGCCGTCAGTCAATCCGGAATTTATGATGAGTATTATTGGGAAGTTTATAATTTGCTCGGAGATCCATCTCTAAGTATTTATTTTTCTAATCCTGAACCATTAGTTGCCATCTTTGATTCGCTAATGCCTCTCGGAACACAGCAATTTACCGTAATTACAGAACCTTATGCTTACATTGGAATTTCAAAAGATGGTGTGCTTCATGGAGCAGCTATAGCCAATTCTTTTGGTGAAGCAATTGTGTCGTTAACACCGATAAATTCATGCGGATATGTTGATATTGTAATTACAAAACAAAATTTCCAAGCATTTATTGACAGCATAATAATTAATTCACCCGAACCTCCTTACGTTATTTTAAACAATTATTCAATTAATGATGAAGCTGGAAATAATAATGGTATTATTGATTTTGGAGAAACTATTTCATTAAATATTGAAATTAAAAATTATGGGAATACTGTTGCTGACAAGGTGTCGGTAAATCTATTAAGCTCTGATGATAATATTACGATAATTGATGGCTCCAAAGATTTTGGCATGATTCAAGCTCAAGATTCTACTTTGATTTTGAATTCATTTTCTTTTGTTGTTGATGAGCTGATTAATGACAGGCATCTTGTAATTTTTAATTTGGAGATCAACGACACTTTAAATAATTCATGGAATTCGGTTTTTGCATTAGTATTAAATGCCCCTCAACTGACAGCTGACAATTTAATAATTGACGATCAGTTGACAGGAAACGGAAATGGGATTTTAGAACCGGGAGAATCAGCAAGTATTTTTATTATTACAGCAAATATTGGCCATAGTGATGCGGCTAATTCGACTGGGATTATTTCCACGGAATCAGAGAATTTGTCAATAAACGAATCGCAATTTTATTTCAATTTGCTTGAACCGGATGTTTCTGTACAAGGTGTTTTTGATGTTTCACTTAATGCTAAAACACCTAAGGGAAGCATTGTTGAATTAAATTATGATGTTACTTCAGGTGATTACACATTCACAAAAAGTTTTGTTCTTAAAGCCGGTTTGATCTTTGAAGATTTTGAATCAGGCGATTTTACAACTATTGACTGGGTAAACAACCCTGAAGGAAGCACAAGCCCATGGTTTATAACTAATGAAAATCCCAAATCCGGTGAATTTTGTGCAAGATCGGGAGTTATTGAAAAAATGCAAACATCGGCTTTGATAATTGGATTTAATGTTCTTATTAATGATTCAATTTCATTTTTCTGCAAAACATCGTCCGAGCTAGATCACGATTTTCTTGAATTCTATATCGACGAAAACTTAATTGACAATTTTTCAGGTGAAAAAAATTGGAAAAGATTTTCGTATCCTGTTAGTATTGGTGAACATGCTTTCAAATGGATTTATGACAAAGATTTTTCTAAAAATTCGGGCGAAGATTGCGCCTGGATTGATAATATTTTATTTCCTCCGGTATCGAAATTGTTATTTATTGAAACTTTAACCAATCCGGAAAAAGAAGACATAATTTGTTACCCCAATCCTTGTTCAAACCAGATTTCAATAACTTATAAATTACCGAAATATACTCCGGTAACAATAAGTATTTATAATTCTTCATGCGTTAAAATTGCTACAAAAATTGATAATGAAGATAAAAATTTTGGAAGATATACCTTAACATATAAAACCGCCATGCTTAAAAGTGGTGTCTATTTCTGTGTTTTCAATACTAAAAATCAGCAAATAGTTAAAAAAATGGTTGTTTTATAAAAAAGAATTTAATGCTTTGAATTTTTTCCGAATAATATTTGTTTTTAAAATTATTATCATCTTTTCAATTCATTCATTTTCTCAGGATATTCATTTCTCACAATTCAATAATTCACCATTAATTATTAATCCTGCATTAACCGGAAATATTGATGAAGAATTTCGAGCGGGAATAAACTATCGAAATCAGGGTGAAAGCATTACACTTCCTTATAAAACCTTTTCGGTATTTCTTGATTCCAGGCTAATTCCAAACTTTTTAAGAAACAGTGAAATTGGAATAGGAGGGTTGTTTTACAATGATAATGCAGGTGATGGTAATTTGCAAAATTCAACTGGAATGCTTTTTTCTTCGTTCACCAAGGGATTCAATAGGGATAATACTTTTTTAGCAACAATTGGTTTTTCTGTAGGTTTCTTTAACAGGAGTGTGAATTTCGCAGGAGTAACTTTTGATAGTCAGTGGAATGGAACAATATTTGATCCCTCAATTGCAAATGGTGAGCCATTTTCTAATAATTCGGTTTTTGCTTTTAACTTTAATTTTGGGGTATTGATTTCATATTCATTTTCACCAAAAATAATTGCAAAAATTGGCTCAAGTATTAATCACGTAAATCGACCCAAAGTATCTTTTTATGACTCAGATAACAGATTAGATCAAAAATATATATTTCATGGAGAGCTTAAAGTTGAATTAAATAAATTTGTTTCAATATCACCGGGGTTTATGTATTCAACCCAGGGTGAAAATTATGAAGCCCTTTTTGGTTCAAATATCAGTTTTGGTGAAAGTGATTTGAAAATTAATTGCGGACTCTGGTACAGGTTTGAAAGAGACATTATACCTGTTGTGGGATTAATTTACGATAATTATTATCTTTCATTAAGTTATGATGTAAACATATCAAATCTTCATAGAGCTTCAAATTATAGAGGCGGATATGAAATTTCATTAATAAAATCATTTTCTATAAATAAAAAATATTTGCCATGCAGAAGTTTCTAATTTTAATTCGATTTTTTGTGAATCTGTTCATCTGCAATCCCCCTATTAAATGAATGTTAAATCAAATTAATGACGAAAGACAAAAAAATAGAATCCGGAATTTTTAACCTGAGGTATTTCATACTATTACTATTTATTTCTTCATGTGGAATAATATACGCAAGTGATTATTATTGGGTTGGAGGAACCGGAGAGTGGTCAGATATTAATCATTGGGCAACAACATCAGGCGGGGGGATTCTTCATGCCCAGGTACCGACTGTAAATGATAATGTATATTTCGATGCTAATTCATTTTTAACAGGAAGTTGTACTGTTACTATTAACTCAAAAAACGCAATTTGTAATGACATGGATTGGACCGGAGCCGCTTTTAATCCCAGGCTTACGGGGCATGACACAACAAGTTTACGTATTTATGGTTCTTTAAAATTCCCGGCTAATTTGGTCCAAAACTATGATGGGCTTGTTTATTTCGAAGCAACTAACACAGGGGAAACCATTACTTTATCAGAAAAAAAATTCATTAATCATGTTTATTTTCAAGGAAATGGAGGAGGTTGGCAATTTAATGATGATTTCTCAACATTGAAAAATATTTACTTAATTCATGGAAATTTGTCAACATATGGCAATAAAGTTAGCTGTAAAAGATTTTACTCAAATAATAATCACTTCAGAAATTTGGATATAAGCAACTCAATGCTTGAATTGGAATACTGGAATATTGATGGAAGAAATCTTGATTTCGATGCTTCCTCATCCGTTTTTATTTTAACTGACACTTTGATTAATTCTAATGGTAATAAATTGATTTATAACGATATTAGTTTTACAGGTACTAATGGATTATTATCTAATAATAATGTGTATGTAATTTACAACAATATTGAGTTTCTTGCTAAGGCTAATATTTTAGGTGATTGCAAAATAGATTCAGTGATTTTTTATGATCAGGGTTTCATATCAGGCAACGATTCCATTAATTATGTTTTATTTGAGAAAAATGGAAGTATTACCGGAGGAAATCATGTGATTAATAAGGCAATATTTGAAAATAACGGAATATTTGAAGGTAATAATGAAATTGATACTTTGCATTTTTTTCAAAGAGCTTATGTTTTAGGAAATAATAAAATAGAAGAATTAATAATTAAATTAAGCGGAATTATTGATGGAAATAATATTATTCACCAGGCAAATTTAGAAGGTAATGACACACTTAGAGGGGATAACACTTTTGATATATTAACATTTTCACCAGGAAACACTTACACTTTTGCCAATAATTCAACTCAAACTATAAATGATGAATTCAATATTACAGCTAATTGTTACCAACCTATAAGAATGTTATGCGACACAAATGGATTACAGGCAAATATTGTTAAAATCAATGGTTCGGTGATTGGGGATTTTTTATCATTAAGAGATTTAAATGCAGTTGGCAGCTCTCCTTTTATTGCTAATAATTCAGTTGACCTCGGTAATAATACTAATTGGACTATTGAAACTACAAACGGAATTGATCTATATTGGGTTAATGGCTCAGGTAATTGGAATGATCCCGTTCATTGGGATATTCTTTCCGGCGGCTCCGGGGGCTATTGCCCTCCAAAAGAATTAGATAATGTTTATTTTGATCAGAATTCTTTCATGGTTTCAAATTCAGAAGTAAATATAAATGTTAGCAATGCCGTTTGTAAAGATATGAGTTGGGAAGGTGCAGGCCAGTCACCGGTGTTATCGGGAAATTACAATAATAACTTACGAATCTATGGTTCTCTAACATTTATTGAGCAAATGAACGTCGTGTATGAAGGAGAAACATTTTTTGAAGCAAGTGAATCGGGTCAAACAATAACTTCTGCTAATCAAATTTTCATAAATAATGTTTGGTTTAATGGAAGAGGTGGAAGTTGGTATCTGAGTGATAATTTTACAAGCCAGAATGCAATTTTATTTCAACAAGGTGAAATCTATACTCTCGCAAATGATATTTCATGTGATAATTTCAGTTCAATTGATACCACAAATAGAACTTTAAACCTAAGTACTTCAACTATTTCACTATTTGGGAGTGGTAAAATTGTATGGGGAATAAGCGGGACAAATCTTAGTCTTTCTGCCGATTCATCATTAATTGTTTCAAATAATTCTCATGGAGAAATATACAATTATAATGGAAACAAGTTTATTTATAATAATATAGAATTTCATGGAATTGGCTCTGAATTACATAATGCGACATTTAGTAAATATAATTTAGTCAGTTTTTTTGATTATTCCGGTTCAATAGTTGGAGAATGCACAATAGATACAGCAAGTTTTTATGGACAAGATGGAATAATATTTGGAAGTGATACAATAAAAGCTGCTTTATTTTATGAAAGAGGAGGTATGTTGAGTAATAGCAATCATATTATTGAAATTGCCGTATTTCATGACGATGGATGGGTTGATGGAAATAATAGCATTGATACTACTCTTTTTTGGGGAAAAGGAAAAATAAGTGGAGAAAATACAATTGATACAACAATAATTTATAATAAAGCCCGAATTTCCGGTGAAAATTCAATTAGAACAGCAACTCTTCTCGGAGATGGAAAAATTCATGGTGATAACATTTTCGGTGATTTGACATTCTCTAAGATGCGGTCTTACTACCTTGAAAACAACCATACTCAAACCATAATTAATAATTTTAGTGCAGTTGGTTCTTGTACGGGTCCAATAATAATTCACTCGGATAAAAACAACCAATTTGCCGGAATTGATATAAATACCGGTACCATTGAGGCTGACTATTTAATACTGCGCGACATACATGTGTATGGCAAAGGTATTCCATATGTTGCATATAATTCTGTTGATCTTGGCAATAATTCAAATTGGAATATTATTACAAGCGAACCTAAGGAATTATATTGGGTTGATGGTACGGGAAACTGGACCGACTCATTACACTGGGCAGGAACATCAGGTGGATCAGGTGGCTATTGTATTCCGACTCCTATTGACAATGTGCATTTTGACAGTAATTCTTTTCTTAATCAAAACGATACTGTTAAAATTAATATCGGAAATGCAATGTGTCATAATATGGACTGGACAGATTCGGAACTCCACCCTGTATTTTCAGGTGACGAAACGAATAATTTAAGAGTCTTTGGCTCATTATATTTAACTCAAAATATGTCTTTTGAATTTAATGGCCCCATTTTCTTTGAATCAACAAAAGAAGATAATCATATAAAAAGTAACGGAAATAATTTTAATAAAGATATTTTCTTTCAGGGAATAGGTGGAGAATGGATTTTAGAAGACACCTTATCTTGCTTTTATAATATCAAATTAATACATGGCAGTCTGATTACAAATGAAAAGCCTGTATTTTGTAATGCAATATGTTCCGATTATTCAAATCACCGAGATTTAGATATTACTTCATCTACAATAATTGTCAATGGTTCAGGGATGAAAACATGGATTTTAGACGGAACTAATTTAGATTTTTCTGCACAAAACTCCTTAATAATATTTAATTCTGAAAACGCATATTTAAAAAATGAGAATGGAAATTCTTTTGAATACAATAATATTAGATTTTTAAAAAATTCAAAAATCTCTAACACTAATGCATTTACAAAATATAATTTAATTGAGTTTAACACAAATGGTGAAATCTATGGTGATTGCATGATAGACTCTTTAATTATTAAAGGTTCGGGAAGCATTTATGGTTCTGATAAAATAAACTATGCACACATTTTGGGTTCTGTTGATTCTCTTGTTGGTAATAATGATATGAATACATTAATTATTGAAAACAGCGGAAATATTAATGGAAATAACTCAATTGATTCATTATTAATTTTTGGAAAAGCAAATATTTCGGGGAATAATAATATTAATTATGCTATTTTACAGGATGACGGTATTTTAAACGATTATAATATTTTTAATTCATTAAAGTTTACTCCCGGAAATACTTACGAGTTAGAGGCATCAAAAATCCAAATTATTAAAGAACATTTTTATATTCGGGGCAATAATTGTTTTCCGATAACATTACGATCTCAAAACGAAGGCAATCAAGCAATAATTTTTGTACCGGAAAATACAGTAAGTGGTGATTTTATTGAAATGAGAGATATTCAGGCTACCGGAGGAGCTAAATTCTATTCAGGTAATTATAGTACAGATATCTCTAATAATACAGGCTGGGATTTTACTAACTCCCCCGGATATATATTTGGTTTCCCGCATGATACTACAATTTGCTCAGATGATGTTACTGTTATAGGAACAGGAAGTTTTAACACTGACAAAAACACAACATATTTATGGCAAGATGGTAGTACCGGAAGTAATTTCACAATAACAAATGAAGATACTTTATGGCTTAGGATAAATTATGCTGCCAATTGCTTATACACTGATTCAATCATAATTTATAGAAAACCTTCTCCCTATGTTGATCTTGGTGGGAATCGTTCTATGTGTTTTAGCGACACTATATTTATTCCAATTAAATCAAACAATTTAAGTTATTTATGGAATGATGGATCAACTGATTCAATCAATTTTGCCACCGAAAGTGGATTTTACAGAGTTATGGTTACTGCTAATAATGGATGTATAGCTGCCGATAGCATAATTTTAGTTAGCATTCCTAATCCTTATGTATTTATTGGAAATGACACAACCTTAAATTCCAATGACCAAATTAGCCTAAATGCACATAATCCGGGGGCGAATTATTTTTGGTCAAACGGTGATACTTCGCAAATTATCACCGTAAGCGGAAATCAAACAATTTGGGTTGAAGTAGAAAAAGACGGATGTTTTGGATACGACACAATTTTTATTAGCGAACATCCTCATTGTATTATAGCTGTTCCTTCTGCTTTTTCACCAAATGGAGATGGCAGAAACGATATTCTAAAAGTACGAGGTGATGGATTTGCAGAGTTTGAACTCCAAATCTTTAACCGAATAGGCGAGATGGTGTTTCAAACGAAAAATGATAAATTTGGTTGGGATGGAACATATAGGGGTCAAAAGCAAGAGGTGGATGTTTATATGTATTTTTTGAGAGGTACTTGTATAAGTGGCTATGAGGTTGTTAAAAAGGGGAGTGTGACTTTATTGCGATGAGGTTGGTTAATGTGAAAACAATTTTTAATTGAATATCGAAAAAAGATAAATGATTTTAGATTTTAGAAGTTTTGTGTTGAATTTGAATCACTTCGTAAACCCTAAATCGGTGTACCTTGTTCATAAATTAAAAAATGATATGAATGAACTACCTCAAGGAAGATACTCAATGAGGTTCATTTTTTTTCTGTTTTTTTATTGGAATGAATAATTTTGTATAATTGCAAATAAATCCATAACATTATTGGATTTTAGTATATTTATAAAATTCAATGGTTATTAAAAAATTAAATTTATGAAAAAAATTTATACGGTATGTTTAATGATTTTAGCTTTGATCATTTCACAACAGGTTTTACCACAAAAACAAAACTCAAAAAATCCTTTGACCGGAGAACAACAAATTGAAATTTCTGAAGGCTTTAGTTTCGTATCTACGCGATTTATTCCTGAAGATCCTGATATGGTAGCAGTTGTTCAGGAGATTCTTACTGATGATCTTGACTATATAAGAAACTCTGTTGGAGCAATGTTAAGAAAAATCGGCCCGAATTGGGTTAACGGTATTGGCGATTGGATTGGTGTTGAAGGTTATCTAATCAAAATCAACGTTGCCGGACAATTTACAATTGAAGGTACACTAATTCCTCAAGATACTCCTATTGAACTTACTGCAGGTTTTCAATTTGTTAGTTATTTACCTGCTAACGAAATAGATGCCTTAGAGGCTTTTAGTTCCATCATTGGAGATGATTTAGCATATATAAGAAATTCCGTAGGAGGTATGCTAAGAAAAATCGGCCCGAATTGGGTTAATGGAATTGGCAATTGTAAACCCGGTGAAGGCTATCTTGTTAAAATGTATGTCGATAATGTTTTGATTTACCCCGGCTCCTCACCATTTACTTGTGGTGATACGTTTACCGATCAGCGTGACGAACAAACATACAGCACAGTACAAATTGGCGACCAATGCTGGATGGCAGAAAACCTTAATTTAGGAGAAAGGATAGATGGAGATATTGATATGACTGACGATGGTGTATTTGAAAAATATTGTTATAACGATAGTACAATAAATTGCGATGTATATGGTGGATTATATCAATGGTGGGAGATGATGCAATATACAACCACACAGGGTGTGCAAGGTATTTGCCCGGAGGACTGGCATATTCCTACCGATGATGAATGGAAAATATTGGAAGGCACCGTTGACAGCCAATATCCTGTAGGTGATCCGGTATGGAACAACAACGGATGGCGCGGTTTTGATGCAGGCGAAAAGCTAAGATCAACTACCGGCTGGAATTCCGGAGGCACAGGAACAAATGAATTTGGATTTACTGCTCTCCCGGGTGGCTTCTGTGACTACAAAAGTGATTTCTTGGATATTGGTACCATCGCCGGTTTTTGGACTTCTACTGAGAATAATGTTGATAATTCATGGAACAGGGTTCTTTACTATACCCTCAATGGAGTTTACCGTAAAAATTA
>CAZBSL010000002.1:0-39998 GCA_964494265.1 uncultured Bacteroidales bacterium | reverse complement strand
CGTAATCAGCAAAAAATCCCTAAAAGCTCGCCTGCAAAACTTAAATTTGTTATTAACGCACTTCCAAAATAGTTATTAGATTCTAAAATAATCTTTTAATATAACTATTACTTGAATATTAAACTAATCTTTCGATTTTAAAAAACAATCAAATATTCTAAATCACTTTTAAAAATATTCATTCGATTTTCAAATACAAATTTTCATTATTAAATTGAACGAATTTTGCACACACGCCGAGTAGGCAAGGGGAATTTCACCCCAAGCCTCTCACAGAACCGTACGTGATAGTCTCCCGTCATACGGCTCTTCTAATATGAATTACAATTAAACTCTTCCTCTTTTGAGTTGGTAAAATGTGAATTCCCATTAGCTAACCCCTTCGCTCCACTTCCATTACAGAAATTTCATCACTACTACGAGTTAGTCCGCCACCAACTGACACTTCTCTACTTTTGACCTCACGGCTTGTCCGCTTGTGTCGTTTCGATTTTCATCATCAGTTGGTTTCCACAGTTCCATAAATAAACCCAAATACAAGTCTTGCTGCCTATATGCCGAGTGTTGTTATAAGAGGTGTTTTCAGATTACCCTTATAATTATCCCAGGACAGATTAAGTTCCCCCGGTTTACTACACTGTCTATATGCATTTCGACACCTCATCGGTCAGTTCACTTTCGTTCAACTCTTGTATTTATACCTGAAATGTTTCTTTCAACATCCCTTTTCCCTATCCGCTCAACACCTCTATCGTTGGATAAAAGCACCGTAAGGCGGTTTGACAGATTCTTCTGATAGCCCCTGTCGGTGGGTCAAATCTGTTTTGTCCATAATTAAAGTTCTTTGTCGGGTAGCTCGGTTAATCAGTTCGCTCGACCTCCACAGTTTTACCTTTCTGTTAATACTCTTTAATATAAACTTACAGTCCACCATCTCATTTATAGTTCGATTAAACAATTTGTAATACATTGTGCTGTGTATCTTGCTTAATCTTCTGTGCACAATTAATCCTGCAAGCAACGAACTGAAAAACCGTGTACCTTATCGTAGTTGCCACGAGTTACTCCATTGATGATTGAATAGAGGTCACGATACCAGGCACGTGAACTGCTATACTCACAAGAAGACCAAAAGTAGGCTTGGCTTGTAAGATTGTAGAAATAACCACTTGAAGTACAGCAACCGCCGGGAAGGGCCTCAAACCCAAAATCATTTGTTTTATTTCCACCTGAGTACCAGCCTATTGTTGATTTAAGTTTTTCACCTGCATCATAACCCCTCCATCCTGTATCATCCCATTCAGGGTCGCCTACAGGATATTGGCTGTCAACTGTGCCTTCAAGTATTTTCCATTCGTCATCAGTTGGTAAATGCCAACCGGCATGGCAAATGCCTTGCACTCCGGGTATTGTGCTATATTCCATTATTTCGTTCCATTGATACAAACCACCATATTCATCGCAATTGGCAGTATTATTATAGTAACAATATTTTTCAATTACACTATTATTTATCATATTTGAACTACCGTTTATCATTTCACCTATGTTTAGGTTTTCTGCCATCCAGCATTGCGTGCCAATTTGTACGGTGGAGTAAACTTGTCCATCACGAGGGTCGGTGAATGGGTCGCCGCAGGTAAATGATGATGAATAGGGATAAATTAAAACATCATCGGCAAACATCTTAATAAGATAACCTTCACCGGGATTACAATCACCAATACCATTAATCCAATTCGGGCCGATTTTACGCAATATCTGCCCTTGTGAATTTCTTATAAAATCAAGATCGTTTCCAAGGATAGTTTCATAAGCAATCAGAGCATCCATAGGATTTTCAGGAAAATAACTTACAAACTGAAATCCTGCTTCTAATGAAATCGGAGTTACCGGGTCAACTATATCACCCTCAATAATGAATGAGTCACCCGCAAACATTTTAACAAGGTAACCTTCATCAATTATCCAGTCACCAATACCGTTAACCCAATTTGGTCCAATTTTTCGTAATGTCTGCCCTAATGAATTTCTTATAAAATCAAGATTTTCGTTTAATACGAAAGCCATAACAACTAACATATCAGGATTTTCAGCAATAATTCGTGATGAAATAAAACTAAAACCTTCTGAAAGTTCAATTTGCTGTTCGCCTGTTAAAGCGTCTTTTGCATTTTCCTTTTGTGGAAAAGCCTGTTGTGAAATAATCAGGCATAAAATTAAAAAAGTAATTACATAGAATTTCATAATATTGTGTTTTTTTAAAATTAAAGATATTAAACTTTTTTATATTCTCGATTCACTTTTATACATATTTTACGAACATGCCTTTTAAAAGGACGAAGTGAATGAAGGACAGGGATGGCATCCCTTATGAGGGTCAATGTATGATTGTTACTTTTTATATTCTTCCCGAGGGATGCCATCCCTTCCCCCATAAAACAATCCTGACAAATCATGCTTTTAAAATTAGCTGAAAAACTTAGTGTAAAGATAGAAAATATTTGGATACAATAAACAAATATTGTTTTTTTGAAAAAATAATTTTATTCATTTCTAAATTATTTCCTTAATTTGTGAACCATTTTGTTACACACATAAAGAATGATTATAAATTAAACAAATCTTCCACAGATAATCGCAAAAATACTATCTGCGAAAATCAGCGTAATCTGCGGGAAACAAAACATAAACCCATGAAACACAACAAACATTTCCTTCCGATAATTTTAATATTTTTCGGATTCCTGCTCACCAATATTTTTCCATCCTGTGATTCTGTTAAAAAAGAAGAACAGATAAAAATTGCAATTTCTAAAGCAAAACCCGCAGAATATTACGGGCAATATTCAGATTGGTTAAAAGCAAATGATTCAACAATTGAATGCATTGACATGTATCATATCAGCTTAGATTCGGCTTTAATGATATTTGAAAACTGTGATGGATTATTGCTTACAGGAGGGCCTGATGTTTTCCCGGGGCGTTATAATCAGGCTTTTGATACCTCTCGCTGTGGAGAAATTGATTTCAAGCGAGACACTTTAGAATTTGCCCTTATTGAAAGAGCTCTTGAAATGAAAATGCCTATTTTGGGTGTTTGCAGGGGCGAGCAGATTTTAAACGTCGCTATGGGTGGAAGTTTAATAATTGATATCCCGACTGATTTCGATACAAGTATTATTCATCGTTGTGAAGATTCTTATAATTGTGAGCATGATATTACGGTTGTTAATAATTCACTTTTAAATAAAATCTGTCAAACCGGTTATTACTTTTCAAACAGCAATCATCATCAAGCTGTTAATAAGCTTGCTGATTGCTTTGTTGCCTCAGCATTCACCCCTGATAGTTTAATAGAAGCCATTGAATGGAAATATCCTAAAGAAAAATCCTTTTTGATTGCAGTTCAATGGCATCCTGAGCGACTAAGTCCTGATAATAAACTGTCTTATCCGATTGCAGAACGGTTTTTACAGGAAGCAAAAAAATTTAGAAATAATTGATTTATGGTGAGAAAAGAAATTAAAGCCACAGATTCACAGATAAATTTATGAAATATTCAGAACAGAAATACCCATTACAAAAAGATTAATTTTATAATCTGTGAATCTGTCGATAATTTGAATTCACACAGAAAAGAAAATATGAAAACAAGCAAAAGAATTACAGCCCTTATAATCGAAGATGAAGAACCTGCAAGAGATTTATTGAAAGCTTATCTTGCCGATTTTGACAATATTGAGCTTGTGGGTGAATGTGAGAATGGTTTCACGGGCATTAAGGCAATTAACGAAAATAAAATCGATTTGATTTTTCTTGACATTCAAATGCCAAAACTAAGTGGGTTTGAAATGCTTGAGCTTCTCGACGAAGCTCCCGAAATAATTTTCACAACTGCTTTTGATGAATTTGCTATTAAAGCTTTTGATATGAATGCTGTTGACTATCTTTTAAAACCATTTTCGCGTGATCGTTTTAAAGCTGCACTTGAGAAAGCATTTTTAAAAATTAAGAACAAATCTAAATCAAAAGAAGAGTTGGATAATCTTCTAAATCATGTTCAAAATAACACAAAAGAAATTGAAAATGTGATTGTTAAATCCAATCATAAAATTCATATTATTCCAATTGAAGACATATTTAATATTGAAGCTGAAGATGATTATGTTATGATCTATACCGAAAAAAACAAATATCTAAAGCATCAAACCATGAAATATTTTGAAGAACATCTACCGGCTTCAAAGTTTCTACGCATCCATCGATCAAATATTATCCGCCTTTCTGCAGTAGATCAAATTCAACATTATTCAAAAGAAAATTATATCGTAATTTTGAAAAATGATTTACAACTTAAAGTTAGTAAAAGCAGAATTAAAGAGTTGCGAAAAGAATTTGATTTTTAATAAAGAAGAATTAGGAAAATAAAGAAATAATAAATAAAAAATATCTTGACAAATGTTATCTTTTATGATAACTTTGCAAAATGATAAGAAAGATTGATTTTTATAAAGACTACTTTATTGAATTCTATTCAAAACAGAACGTACAAGTTCAAGAAAAAATTGAATACGTTTTCAAATTGATAAGGCATGTTGAAAGAATACCAAAGAAATTCTTTCAACACTTGTCCTCAACTGACGGTCTTTATGAAATTCGAGTTGAGTATCAATCTAATATTTATCGAATTTTATGTTTCTTTGATAAAGGGAGATTAGTTGTTTTATTGAATGGATTTCAAAAAAAGACAAGAAAAACTCTTAGGAAAGACATAGAATTGGCAGAAAAATTGAAAAAGGAATATTTTAACGAAAAAAAGTAACATAATGAAAAATTACAAAGGGATTAAAGACTTTGATGAACTGTTAAATAAGAAATACGGAGAAATTGGAACTGAAAAGCGAAATGACTTTGAGGAACGTTCACATATGTACATAATCAGTGAAATGTTAAAAGAAGCAAGAAAAGAAGCAAAAATAACACAAGAGCAACTTGCAATAAAAGCAGGAACAAAAAAAAGTTACATATCGAAACTTGAGAATGCTAAAGGAAATATTCAACTTTCAACCTTGATCAGAATATTTGAAACAGGACTTGGAAAAAGAATTGGACTAACATTTATGTAAGAAATACGCACCATAACCATGAATTTGAGTAGTGAGCGGCCATATGCTATCACTATAAAACGTTATAAACTATGAAAAATAAAATATTTTTATTCTTGATTATTATTTTCTCAATTATCACCTCATGCACAAGGGAAAATAAAAACATTGGTGAAGCTATTATTCAGCTTTCTTATGAAGAAGATATTACACCAAGTTATTACGAAATAATTGAAATGTATGAAAAACTTGCAAAGCACTACCCCGAAGCAAAGTTGCTTGAATACGGTAAAACAGATGCAGGTAAACCATTACATCTCTTTGTAATATCATCGGATAAAGATTTCGATCCGGTTTCTATCAGAAAAAATAATAAAAGGATTGTATTAATAAACAATGGAATCCACCCGGGCGAACCTTGCGGAATTGATGCAAGTTTGCAATTTGCCGATGATATTTTACGAAACAAAAACCAAATGGCAAAATATCTTAAAAATACTGTAGTTTGTATAATTCCGGTTTATAATGTTGGTGGATGCCTGAGCCAAAGCGCATGGCATCGTACAGGACAAACTTCGCCCAAGGAATGCGGTTACCGGGGAAATGCTAAAAACCTTGACCTGAATCGTGATTTTGTGAAAATGGATACCGAAAATGCCAAGGCTTTTGCAACAATCTTCCGAAAATGGAAACCGGATGTTTTTCTTGATACACATACAACAAACGGCTCAGAGCATAAATACACCATAACTTTAATTCCGGTCCAACCCGATTACTACCCAAAAGTCCTCAGTGATTTTTTTAGAAATAAAATGGTTCCGGCACTTTACAAAAAAATGGCAGAAGGTGATTATGAAATGATACCTTATGTTTCCTATCGCAACAGATCGGTTAAAAAGGGAATTTATCTTGATGTTCAAACTCCCATGTTTTCAACAGGCTATGTTTCGCTTTTTAATACTCTCGGTTTTATGACAGAAAATCATATTTATAAAGATTTCCCCGACAGAGTAAAGTCAGCTTATAATTTTATAAAAGCTTTTGTGGAATTTACTTCCGAAAATGGAGAAGAAATTTCAAAAAAACGCAAACTCGCTAATCAGGAGATGTTAACTCAAACTGAATTTGCTCTTGATTATGAAGTTGACACAAACAGATTTGATACGATTACTTTCAAAGGTTATGAAGCCGAAATGGGGCTTAGTCCCGTTTCCGGCGTAGAAAGATTCGGTTTTAATAAAAACAAAGCTTTCGAAACAGAAATTCCGTTTTATCAATATTATTATCCTACAAAAATCATTAAAAAGCCCGAAATGTATATTGTTCCGCAAGCATGGTCGGAAGTTATAGATAGATTAAAAATCAATAATATAGAAATGTATCCCTTAAGAAAGGATACTATTTTGGAAGTTGAGGTTTATTATATCGATAATCATGAGAATTCTGTGAGAGCATATAACGGACATCATTCACATAGAAATATCAAGCTGCATCCCGAGATGCAAAAAGTACAGTATTTTGAAGGTGATTATGTTATTCCATTAAACCAGGAAAGCAACAAATACATTGTTGAGTTACTTGAACCCGAAGGCCATGACTCATTTTTCAGGTGGAACTTTTTTGATCCCTGTTTGGAGAGCCGTGAGTATTTTTCATCTTATGGTTTCGAGGAAAATGCCTTGAAATACTTAGACGAACACCCAGAATTTAAAGCCGAATTTGAGAAAAAGAAAAAAGAAGACAAAGAGTTCGCTTCAAATCACCGCGCTCAACTTGCATATATTTATTATAATACGGAATGGGCAGACGAAAAACACAACAGATACCCTGTGGCTAGGATTAACAAAAAGATGAAATTGCCTTTGGAAAAATGAGTTATGATTTTGAGAATTTGATTTTGATACTTATACCTCTTTTGTGTTTATGTAATTAAAAGCAATATTCATACTTATTTATTTTAATATTTTATTTTTCTATATAAAATATTTTATATAATTTTGCTTCGTACAACAATTAAAATATATTAAGAATAGTTTTAAATTGGAGTAAAAAATGGAATTTATTATAAAAAACATCAAAAATAAATAAAAGATCAATGAATAACTTAAATTTGAGAATCATGAAAAAAAAATCAAGAAATTTTCCTTTTATTGTTTTTATTGCAGGTGTAATTCTATTGTCTGCCCTTTCACTCGGAGGATGTAAAAAAGACAAATCCAACGATTCACCCGACCCCGACAATTATGTCACCATAACGCAAAAGACAATGTACTGGGAAGTAAACATCGATTATTCCTCAGGATCCCGGTACAACATCGGTAAGGAATATGGGACCATGGTCCTTTCTTTGGTTCCTGACTACGAAGAAGGAGCTGATGCATTCCTGGCCTATAGTGTTTACGCTTTACATCAGGCCGATCCGGGAATAACATATGAAGTCCTGATTGAAAGGGCGATTGAAATCTTCAAGAACATCCAACCGCTGTATAAGGATGAAATAGAAGGTTTTGCCTCGGATCTCAGCGGAGGAACAATCAATGTATTGGGTGACGGGAAATTATCCCGTGATGAGTACATTATCTTAAATTTTACCCCTGATGTCTGTACTGCGGTTGGCTGTTCGGCGACTGCTGTTTTCGGAAGCAGATCTGCCACAGGACAAACCATAGTAGGTAGAAATACCGATTGGGCTTCTGGGCCACCAACGAAATCTGCAAACAACAATACCAATTACACGAATACAAACGCACTGATCTATTTAAAAAACGGAGAGAAACAGATGTTAATGTTCGCAACCCTGGGATCGATAGGTACCTCTGTGGGTATTAACAGCAATGGAATATTTGTAGCCAACCTGTATAGCGATATAGGAGGCCCATACTCTGCCGTGGGCAAGAAATCCGTAATGCTGGATATACGGGATGCGCTAGAAACATTCTCCACGGTGGATGAAGTGGGCGCATTTCTGGGGGATCCATCCAGGATCTACGCCTATCATAACAATATGTTTATTGCCGATAAAAACACGACCAAGGTATTGGAAAATGACTTTGAAAGAAACCGGGCATTACGCGTTTTTGACTCAGAGCTAAATCCCGGTATTACATGGGGAATCTCAGACGCTATTGCCTGTGTTAATGCTTTCGTGCTCAAGGGCAATTTTGACAACTTTACAGAGCAGGTATGGAATACCAATCGCTGGGCCAGCTTTGAAACCATGCTGATCCAGGAAGGGAATACAGTGGATATTGACCGGATCAGGACAATCATGAGCTATCACAAATCGGGATCCGGAGGTATGGACCCCGGTGACATCTATAATCTCGGTACAATTCAGAGTATGGCCTATTCCTTTTCCGAAAACCGACTGGATTTATGGCTTGGTACTTTCAATGATGCTCCGCAATACGAAACGATTGCGATTCCGTTTTTAGAGAATAAATAATATGAAACATTCATGATTGATTTTAAACATATTAAACAAAGAATAATTATTGCAAAATAGGACAATACATTAAATCAAAAAATTATAAGTAACCTAAAGACAGACAAGCATCAAACTATTGAAAATTTTAATTATTAAACCATGAAAAAACAATTTAACAAATTCCCATTAGTAGTATTAATTGCAAGTGTAATCATGTTGTCTGCCTTATCGTTTTCAGGGTGCAAGAAAGACAAATCGCCAGATATTCAGCCCATTCCTTCAAAGGTTATCGACAATAAATTAAAAGCTGTATTGGATTCGGTTATTGCAAATACTCATGTGCCGGGTTTGGTTGCCGGTATTTGGGCCCCAAACGAAGGTGTTGACTTTGTCTATACTGCCGGTGTATCTGACCTGGAAACGAAAGCTCCCCTTTCGCCGGATATGATCTTTCGGATTGGAAGCAACACTAAAACTTTTGTCATAACGGTTTTACTCCAATTGGTAGATGAGGAGCTTCTTACATTGGATGACAAATTATCGACCTACTTCCCAGATTTTCCCAGGGCTGATGAGGTTAGCATTGAGATGTTGGCTAACATGCGTAGTGGTATTTATAGTTATACTAATTCTGAAGATTTCTATAATATTCTTATAACAAATCCTACGCACACATGGACATCTGATGAAATAATCGCCATTGTTGCAGAATATCCCTATGATTTTGACCCGGGAACAGATTTCCAATATTCCAATACAAATACTATCTTCGCAGGCCGGATTATTGAGATGCTAACCGGATTATCACTTGAATACAATATCAGGACAAGAATTATGGATCCTCTTAAATTAATCAATACTGTTTACCTCGTTGGAGGCACACAGGTTCCCGGATATCACTCTAATGGATATTATATAGGTGAATATGCACCCGAACTTCCTGCAAGTTTAGAATATTTTGATGTCTCTTGGGCCGGAGCGGCAGGATCTATGATTTCAACTATCTATGAACTTAATACTTATGTCAAGGCACTTGTAGATGGCTCTTTTCTCTCTACTGAGCTCCAGCAGAAGCGATTGATTTGTCATGAATCTAATCTGGGATCGTGGAAATATGGAATGGGAATTTGGGAAGACAAAGGGTTTTACGGGCATGCCGGTAGTATATTTGGATGTACCTCATTGATGGTTTATTCACCGGAAAAAAATTGTAGCATTATTCTCTGGTATAATTGCCAGATAGAGGGTACTACACCTACATATATGTTTCCCGATATTTTTAATGCAATCTATTCGAATATGAACTAAACTACTATAGATTGAAAACCCATAGGTTGAGTAAGGAATAAAATCCCAATTTGAATTTCGAATACTGAACAAGGAAAAATGAATAATGTGTCCTTCCCTAAAATAGGTTGACTATTTTAGGAGATAAAAAAAATATTGAAAATAAAGAAGTTGCATGATTTTAATCTTTAATTTGATAAAAAATAGGTTTTCTTAAAGCAATTCGCTCCTGC
This sequence comes from uncultured Bacteroidales bacterium, assembly GCA_964494265.1. Classification (GTDB taxonomy): domain Bacteria; phylum Bacteroidota; class Bacteroidia; order Bacteroidales; family JAEINX01; genus JAEINX01. The sequence continues at coordinate 29,943 of CAZBSL010000002.1, read as the reverse complement.
TTGCATCCATCCTGATAAAAATAAATAGAAGAATAGTAAATGCCCATAATGAAGAACCTCCGTAACTTATAAAAGGAAGAGGAATACCTATAACCGGTGCTATCCCTATTGTCATTCCAATATTAATTATAAAATGGAAAAACAAAATTGAGCTTACGCCATAACCGTAAATCCTGCTAAATTTCGATTTTTGTCTTTCGGCTATAATAATTAACCTAATTAGTAAAGTTGAAAATAATAACACTACCATTAAACTACCTGCAAAGCCCCATTCTTCGCCTATTGTACAGAAAATAAAGTCGGTACTTTGTTCAGGTACAAAGTTATATTTTGTTTGTGTTCCTTTTAAAAAACCTTTGCCCGTCAATCCACCCGAGCCAATTGCAATTTTAGATTGGTGAACATTATATCCTGCTCCTCTAATATCGGTTTCTTTCCCAATTAAAACATTAATACGTGTTTTCTGATGTTTTTCAAGTATGTTTTCAAAAACATAATCAACGCTTAAAACAAAACCTCCGGAAATTATAAACGCTGCAATTAATGTGAAAATATTATTTCGGTTTCTTTTTATTAAAAGTAATAAGAATAAGCAAACAGCCAATACTATTCCGCCTGCATATAAAATTCCTAACCAAAGTGTTAACAAAAATAAAACAGCAATAATTCCGCTAAATATTAAAAATGAACCTGATAAGCCTTCCCGATAAAGAACCAAAATAAACGAAAAGTAAACCAAAGCAGAGCCTGTATCGTTTTGCAATAAAATTAATCCGGCCGGAAATAATAGAATTATAAAAGCAAATACTTTTGTTTTCAATGATTTCATTTTTCTATCGATTGCACTAAGGTATTTTGCAATGGCAAGACAAGTAGCAAATTTCGCAAATTCAGCCGGTTGGAGGGCAAAACTTCCTATTTGAAACCACGATTTTGATCCGGCAATTTCTTTACCTAATAATAAAACCGCCAGGAGCGAAAACATACTAAGAAAATAAATTATGTATGAAAAGGAAGAGAAAAATTTAATATCTATCATTAAAATTATCAAGGCTAAAACTACTGAACTAATTATCCACATTAATTGTTTACCGTAGTTCTGAGATAAATCGAATATACTTTTATGTTCTTCATTATAAACTGCTGCATAAATATTTATCCATCCGATGAAAACAAGCAACAAATATAAAAATACTGTCAACCGGTCAATATTATAGAAGATTCCTTTTCTTTCTCTCAATTTTCCAATAAATTTGTGTTAATAATATTTTCTTCAAACCAATTTGGTTCAACATGCCCGAATAGATATTTTTCAATCATCAGCGTAGCAATAGGTGCAGCCCATTTTGCTCCGCTTCCCGAATTTTCAACAACAACAGAAATGGCAATCTGCGGATTATTTTTTGGTGCAAAAGCAATAAAAACCGAATGGTTTTCTCCATGAGGATTTTGCGAAGTTCCTGTTTTCCCACAAATTTGAATACTGTCGTTTTTATACCAACGAGCAGTACCATGCTCACCTTCATAAACCTGAAACATTCCTTCAATTATTGTTTCAAAATGTTTTTTCTTAAAAGGAAAAGTATTTTTTTTCAAAAATTCAGGTTTGATAAAATTATCATCATCAATATTTTTATAAAAATGAGGTGGGTAATAAAATCCTCGATTTGCTATTGCCGCAGCTATATTTGCCATTTGAAGCGGGCTAATTAAAATTTCGCCTTGTCCAATAGCAAGCGACCTGATAGTTAATGCTTTCCAGTGGTTTTCGCCATAATATTTATTATAATATTTATCTAATGGAATAAATCCTTTTGTTTGGTTTGAAATATCTGTATTAAATTTTTCACCAACATTGAAACTTTTTACATATTTTCTCCAATTATCGTATGCCTCGTTTGTATTAGCGTATTTTGGATTTTCGATTATTGATTTGAAAACTTGCCAAAAATATGGATTGCACGAAAGTTCGATAGCAGAAATTAAGCTTAATGGCGAATAATGATCATGGCTACACCTTATAGGCTTAGTATTTAATCCGTTACATGAATATTTTGTATTTCTCGTCAACACATTTTCTTCTAAACCAATCAAAGCATTAATGGGTTTAAAAGTAGAGCCAGGAGGATATTGCGCCATCGTAGCACGGTTGAAAAGAGGTTGTAAAGTGTCTATACTTAATTTTTTATAATTCTCAGTTCTAATGCGGCCAATTAGTAAATTCGGATCGTATAAAGGAGCACTTACAAGGGCAAGAATCTCTCCTGTTGAAGGCTCAATTGCAACAATGCTACCTTTTTTGTTTTTCAAAAGCATTTCACCATATTGCTGAAGTGCGATGTCCAATGAAATCCTAAGATTTTTTCCTGCCTTTGTTAAAGTATCAAAACGTCCATCTTTATAACTTCCTTTTATGCGGTTAAAAACATCAACCAAACGAATTTTCAATCCTTTTTTCCCGCGTAATTCTTTTTCATATGATTTTTCTATTCCGCTTTTCCCAATGTAATCACCTTGTTTATAGTATCTATCTCGTTTGATATCACTTTGATTTACTTCACCGACATAACCCAAAGTGTGAGCAGCATTTTTGTATGGATATTTTCGCAAAGTTCGTTTTTGAACGTAGAATCCATTAAACTTATATAGTTTTTCTTGTAATCGCCCATAATTTTCTTTAGTTATTTGCTCTAAAAATACTGAAGGTTTATAATAAGAATACTTACGTGTTTTTATAATATTTGCAATTAATTCTTCTTTACTAATATTTAGAAGTTGACAAAATTCAGTTGTGTCAAAACTCTTTAATTGCTTAGGAATTACGAGTAAATCATAGGCTGCTTCATTGTAAACAAGCAAATTATCATTCCTGTCATAAATTAAACCACGAGCCGGATACTGAACAACATATCTTAACACATTGTTTTCGGCTGAGAGTTTATATTCGTTATCTATTATTTGAAGGAAAAACAAACGAATAATGAAAATTGATCCAATAAGCACTATAATTGAAATTATTACAAACTTTCGGGCTTTAAAGGAGTCTTTCATTATTATTAAAAAGAGTATTAATACTTAATAATCAAATATTAATAAAATATATATATTTATTTTTAATTTAATTCAAAATTGAAAACAAAAATACTAATAAGAAAGCCTTAAAATTGATTTTATTAAAAATTAATAAGGAAACTAAACAACCTATTCAAAATAATTTTTATCAAATATAACAATGCTCTTTATTTATATTGTAATAATTTGTTTTTCAGACAAATTATTATTATTTTTCTTGATGATCTCTTAGTCTAAGATTAAGTGTTTTTTTATAAAAACATAAAAAATAAAAACATGATAAATCCATCTTAAATCACTGAATAATAAAAATTGACAGATGCTAAAACCTGCCTTACAACTAATTAAAACATTTAGGAGCATTGTAAACTCATAAGGATTATTTGCTTAAATTTGGTGCGAAACTTTATTGAAGAAAAACTATTTCTAATGATAATAATTTTTTAATAAAATGACTGACCAGAAAAACAAAGAACTCCTTTCAAAAATTGAAAAACTAAAAAATAGAAATTCTGAACTGGAGAAAGCTGAAGAAAAACAACTTATCTTAGAAAAGAAATTAAAAACAGCAAACAACCAACTCATAGATGCTAATAAAGAGATAAATCATTATAAACAAAAATTGGAAACTACCAATAAAAAAATTGCAAAACAAAAACAAACGGAAGAAGAATTACAAAAGGCGTATAATCTATTCCAAGCCGCAGAAGCATTAGGACAGTCAGGAAGTTGGATTTTAAATTTAAAAAAAGATGTTCAATACTGGTCTCAGGGTGTTTTTCAACTTCACGGACTTTCGCCTGACATAAAACCATCATTCAAACTACATCTCGATAGCGTACATCCCAAGGACAGATTCAGACATCTGAAAAATTTCAACGTGAATTTGAAATCTGGAGAATCAGAATTTATTGAGACATACAGAATACTTACGAAAGATAGAAAAGCTCGATACATACAATCAAGATATCATATTGAAAGAGATAATAATGGTAATGCTATTTCAGCAACAGGTACCGATCAAGATATTACTGAACGAAAATTACATGAACAATCATTGAAAGAAAGCAAAAATTTCAATGAAATATTGTTAAACACTACACCTGATATAATTTACATTTATGATATAGTTGAACAAAAAAATATTTATTCCAATGATAGTATAAATAATATACTTGGTTATACAATTGATGAAATTCTTGAAATGGGCAATGAAATTATTTCCAAATTAATGCACCCCGATGATTTTCAAACCTATTTAAAAGAAATTGTTCCACATTATGAAAATACAAAAGAAAATGAATTAATCGAACACGAGTATAGGATGAAGCATAAGAATGGTAATTGGGTATGGTTACATTCAAAAGAAACCGTTTTTATTCGGCTTCCTGATGGCAGGGTAAAACAAATTTTCGGTATTGTAAGTGATATTAATGAAAGAAAAGAGGTTCAGAAACAATTAGAATTTTCACAAAAAAACTACGAAACCATATTTGATGCTTCTCCTGATTCTATCTTCTTGCACGATTTTTTAACGGGAGAAATTATAGATGTAAATCAATCAACATTAGATACTTTCGGGTATTCAAAAGAAGAAATTAAAAAGTTAGGCATTAGCAATCTTAGTTTAAATGAAACCCCATATTCTCATAAAGAAGCTTTGGAATGGATTAAAAAAGCCACAATCGAAGGCCCCCAAACATTCGAATGGCTCGCAAAAACAAAAAATGGAGACTTAGTATGGTTTGAAAACAACATGCAAAAAATTAATATTGCCGGTAACGAAAGAATACTTGTTGTTGGCAGAAATATAGACGACCGTATGAAAGCGGAAACAGCTTTACGTAAAAGTGAAGATCGTTATAAAAATTTCATCACACATAGCAATGAGGGCATATATCGTATTGATATGGAACCTTCGGTTGATACTACTCTCCCTCAAAAAAAACTTATAAAGAAGATAAATAGTTGTGCCGTTATTGGTGAAGCCAATAAAGCTCTTTCTGAAATGTATGGCTTAACACAGGAAGAAATGGTTGGGAGAAAAGCAACAGAATTTGCTCCAAATTATGGCGAGAGAGCGTCATTAGTCATTCAGAATAAATCACATCAAGTGATTGGAAATGAAACAGAAGATATTGATAAAAATGGAAACATTCTTTATTTATTGGAAAACTATCATGGCAAAATTCATAACAATCATTTGATTCATATTTGGGGTGTACAACAGGATATTACAATACGTAAGATGGCGCAGGATGCACTAATGAGAAGTGAAGAAAAATTTAAATTTTTATCGGCAGCAACTTTTGAGGGAATTGTTGTTCATAAAAAAGGAATCATTGTCGATGCAAACGAATCATTCCTGAAAATGACCGGATATAGCAAAGGAGAAGCAATAGGAAAGAATTTACTTGATTATATTCCATATGCAAAGGATAAAGCTAAAATATTGATGAATATTGTAAAACAAAAAACCAAACCTTATTTAATAACAGCAAAACATAAAAACGGAAAGGCTTTTATAGCCGAACTGGAAGCAAAAAATGTTAGACATAATAATCAAAATCTTAGAATAGCAGCTGTACGCGACGTCACAAAAAGAATTAAAGCCGAAGAAAATCAAAGATTAAGTGAAGACCGCTTTAGAAAATTGATAGAGCATATGCCAAATGGAGTTGCTATCTATATTCCTGTTAAAAATGGGAAGGATTTCAAATTTATTGATCTTAACAAAGAAGCTGAAATAATTACAAACTCAAAGAAAAATGAAATTATTGGGAATACATTATTAGAAAAATTCCCTAATATGATAAAGTCGCCTTTGTATAAAGCCTTACAAGAAGTAAACGAAACAAGTAAAGATAAATACTTACCCCCATTTTATTATAAAGATAATGTAAGGGAAGGCTGGCGCGAAAACTATATTTACAAATTGCAATCGGGTGAAATTGTTGCTATTTTTACTGATGTTACCGATAAAAAAACTGTCGAACACCAACTTAAAAATCAAAATATTGATTTAAAAATTGCTAAAGAAAGAGCCGAAGAATCAGACCGACTGAAATCAGCTTTCCTTGCAAATATGAGCCACGAGATTCGTACTCCAATGAATGGAATTCTCGGTTTTGCTGACTTATTAAAAGAAACTGAACTAAGCGGGCAAGAAAAAAATAATTATATTTCAATTATTGAAAATAGCGGCAAACGTATGCTAAACATTATTAATGACCTGATAGATATATCAAAAGTTGAAGCAGGTCAAATGGAAATTAATATCTCTGAAATTAATATTAATGAACTTATCAAATATTTGTATACGTTTTTTGAACCCGAAGCTGAAAGAAAAGGATTGAACTTCTCAATCATTAAGCACACAGTTGATGAGACATTAATTTATTCTGATAAAGAGAAAGTTTATGCCATTTTATCCAACCTTATTAAAAATGCAATAAAATATTCAAATAAAGGAAGTATTGAATTCGGATATAATATTATTAGCAACAAAGCCGAACAAGATAATGTTATACAATTTTTTGTAAAAGACAACGGTATTGGTATTCCGATAAATAGACAGAAGGCAATTTTCGACCGTTTTGTACAAGCCGATATAGATGATAGAAATGCTATGGAAGGTGCCGGACTCGGGCTTTCTATCTGCAAGGCTTATGTTGAAATGCTTAATGGAAAAATTTGGGTAGAATCGCAAGAAGGCATAGGTTCACAATTTTATTTTACTATTCCATACATGCCTGTTATTCTTGAAGAGACAGAAATTTTGGACGAATCCAAGATAATTAAGCCCAAACAAGATATTAAGAATTTAAAAATACTTATAGCCGAAGATGAAGAATTTTCCAGCCTTCATTTAAGCATTCTTTTAAAGCAAATAAGCCGGGAAATTTTACATTGTGAAAACGGGAAACAAGCTGTTGAGATTTGTAAAAACAATCCAGATATCGACCTTATATTAATGGATATTAAAATGCCGATTATGGGAGGATACGAAGCAAGCCGTCTAATACGTAGTTTTAATAATAATGTAAAAATAATTGCCCAAACTGCATATGCCCTTGAAGGCGACAAAGAAAAAGCTATCCAGGCCGGTTGCGATGATTATATAGCAAAACCTATAAGCAAGAAGTCATTATTTAAAATTATTGAGAAATATTTCAGCAAATAATAAATAGGTGTATTTTTTTTACCTTTATATAAACCTGTGATGAAAAAGGCTAAAAAAAAATGTATGAAGGAAAAAGTTAACCCAACTTGCAAACAATATTTTTTAATCAATTGATATTGTGAGTTTAGAGCATATGTTATCTATTATTCGGGTACTACAGATTTTTTCATAAAATATGGACTCACTTTATCATTTGAAATATCTATCTAAAGATTGCCATCCGGTATAATTTGTTTTTTGTTAGGTTCTACTACCATTTTAGTGGGTAAGGTATAGGAATAGACCGAAGTCAATCTCATTTTATACATAGCATTATTTATTTTCCAATAAATTCGCAGTAGAACCAAAATTAATAAGGAACTTAAACAACCTATTCATAATAATTCTTGTCTAATATAACAATGTTCTTTATTTATATTGTAATAATTTGTTTTTAAAACATTTTATTAATTTTTTTATAAATAATCTCTTGTTAGAAGTTTAAGTGTGTGTTTTTTATAAAAGCAAAAAAAAATAAAAATCTTTTTTATTATGAAATCAATATTTACTTTTTTATCTCTTTTCTTTTTAATAATTAATTGTAGTGTTTTTTCCGAAAATTTTAAATCTGATCTAAGTAAAAACGAAGGCGGATTACATTTAACCAAGTTAAGTAAAACAGGTGTTGAGCTGACATATAAAATAAGCGAATTTTCTCTTGAAAGCATTAATATTAATGGAGAAATTATGCAAAATATAGTTCTTTCGGGAGTATTTTTGCCAAACGAGGAAGGTGCCCCAAATCTACCCGGAAGCAGTAATTTTATTGCAATTCCTCAATTTGCTCATGTTCAGCTTGAAATTATTGAAATTGAAGAGGAAAGTTTTTATAATATTGATATTGCTCCTGCCCCAAAAATTCCATTTCAAACTGATAAAGCGCCAATGGAATTTAAGAAAAACAACAAGTTATACTTAAAAAACGAATTCTTTCCTAAAAATGCTATTAAATTATCGGAAGCTTCAAAAATCAGAGGTGTAGATGTTGTGAAACTTGGAATAAGCCCTTTTCAATATAACCCTGTAACAAAAGAATTGAAAGTAATAAAAGAGGCAAAAATTAAAATTGATTTTATTGATGGAAGTGGTGATTTCGGGGATAATCGTCTCAGAAGCAAATGGTGGGATTCAATGTTGAAAAATTTAATTCTTAATTCGGCCTCACTACCTATTATTGATTTTAATAAAAGAAAAACTGATGAAACCGGATGTGAATATTTAATTATTTGTCCCGATGGTGAACGTTTTAAAAATTGGGCTGATTCAATTAAAACTTTTAGAACCTTGCAGGGAATAAGAACTAAGGTTGTTACTATTTCAGAATTGGGAGGAAATACGGTAAATTCAATTGAAACATACATTGATAATGCCTATTACAATTGGGATATTCCTCCGGCAGCAGTATTATTGCTTGGAGATCATGGAACTTCCGGAAATACAATTATTGCACCATTAGTTGAACATCCTGATTCAGAAGATTGCCTTGCCGATAATCTTTATGCGGATGTTGATGGCGACGCACTTCCCGATATCACTATTGCCCGAATAACTGCAAGAAACGAAAATGAACTTTCAATAATGATAAATAAATTTTTAGATTATGAAAGAAATCCTCCGGAAAATCCTGATTTTTATAATAATCCTATCGCTATTTCAGGGTGGGAAGACTATAGTTGGTTCCAAATTTGTACAGAAGCAATAGTCGGTTTTTTGCATAATGAATTAGGTAAAGATGTTGTAAGAATTAATCAGGTTCATAGCGGAAATCCAAATGGCGGATATTGGGCAACTGTTCCGGGTACTGATGTTTTGGTAAACTATTTTGGCCCTAACGGATTGGGATACATCCCGACTGATCCTTCAGGCTTGACATGGACGGGAGGAATTTCAACTGATATTACTAATGCAATTAATAGCGGCGCTTTTATAACTCAATACGATGATCATGGAAATATTGAAAGTTGGGGCTGTCCAAGTTACTCATTAAATAATATGAGTTCTTTGAGCAATGAATTTCCAACTTATGTCTTTTCATTGGGATGCTCAACCGGAAAGTTCGACTTTGAACCACAATGTTTTGCCGAAGCCTTTCACCGAATGGAACATGGAGCATTAGGTATTACCGCCTCAACTGCTCTTGCTTATAAGCTTGTAAATGAAACTTATCAATGGGGTGTTTATGATTATTTATGGCCGGAATTTATGCCGGATTATAATCCGCAATTTAAACCTAAATATGCCTTGCCCGCATTTGCAAATACTTACGGGAAGTATTTTCTTGAATCCTCAAGTTGGCCTTATAATACTTATGAAAAAGAAATTACTTATTATTTGTTTCATCATCATGGGGATGCATTTTCGGTAATACATACTGAAATGCCTCAGCAAATTAGTGTAGCTCATGATGAAGCAATTATTAGCGAGTTAAATTATTTTACAATTACAGCAGATGAAGACTCATTTATTGCACTTTCGGTTGATGGAGAAATAATCGGTACAGGAGATGGAACCGGACAAGCAACTGATATTATGATAATTCCTCAAAATACTTCATCAATTATTGATTTAGTAATTACTAAACAAAATTGCTTCAGGTATAATGAAAAATTACCCGTAATTCAATCAAACGAGCCCTTTGTAGCTTATAAATCCCATGTAATTAATGATTCATCCGGTAACAACAATGCTCTGGTTGATTATGGTGAAGAGATATTTTTAAACGTGGAAATAAAAAATATTGGTAATGAAACAGCCGAAAATGTAGAAATTGAAATATTTACAGATGATGATTATGTTTCTATTACTGATAATTATGAATCGGTTGGCAATATTGAAGGAAACCAAATTGTAAATTTGCTAAATGCTTTTTCATTCGATGTTGAAAATATTATCCCTGACAATCATATAGTAAACTTTTTGTTGGAAGCATCAGGAGAAAATACAAGCTGGGTGAGTTATTTTTCTATTGAATGCCATGCTCCGTTTCTGGAATATGAAAATTTTGAAATTTACGATCCGCTTCCCGGTGGAAACAATAATTCAAAATTAGAGCCTGGCGAAACTGCCGATTTACTTATCACAGTCAAAAATACAGGTACCTCAAACTCAATTGAAGTTATTGGCGAATTAATTTGCGAAGATTCAAACATTTCAATCAATAATCCTTCAAATAACTATGGAATTATTGAAGCCGAAAGCTCAGAAACGCAATCATTTAATATTTCGGTTAATCCGGAAACTCCACTTGGATATTGTGCTGACTTTTCTTTTTACGCAAACGATCAGGCAGGATATTCAACACAAAAAGATTTTCAAATTTATATAGGCCAAAAAGATTTTTTAGTTATTGATTTAGATTTGAATACAAGCTCAGGCCCAGCAATAGTTGAAAGCCTTTCAGCTTTTGGTTTGGATGCTTCTTATTTCACAACTTTTCCTGAAACCGGTATAGAAACATATTCGGCAATTTTTGTTTGTCTTGGTGTTTATAATAATAATGATGTATTAAGTTCTGATAATGGTGAAGAATTGGCAAATTATTTGAATAATGGTGGAAATTTATATATGGAAGGAGGAGATACATGGTTTTATGACAGTCAAACAGATGTACACCCAATGTTTAATATAATTCCGCTAAATGACGGCTTAGGTGATCTCGGAACCATTAATGGTGTTTTCGGTTCATTTACTGAAGGTTTAAGTTATAATTATTCCGGCGAAAATTCTTATATTGATCAAATTTCCGCAAATTCGCCTGCAATCTTAATTCTTGAAAATCAATCACCCAATTATGGTTGCGGCGTAGCATTCGATGCAGAAACTTACAGAACTATTGGCGTTTCGTTTGAATTTGCCGGCCTTGATGATACTGAATCCACTAAAAATGAATTGATGGAAAAATATCTTGAGTTTTTTGATGTTATAAATTCAGGGAATTCAACTCAAACAATCGAATTATCACAAGGTTATCAATTTGTTTCCACTAGGCTTGAATTTGAATATCCTGATATGATTACTGTTTTACAAGATGTTTTAAGCGATAAACTTGATTTCGTCCGCAACTCAAATGGAGAAACTTTGCGAAAAATTGGCCCGAATTGGATAAACGGAATTGGAAACTGGATAAGTGTTGAAGGTTATCTATTTAAAATGAACGATAATTATGAACTTAACTTTGAGGGTGTAACTCTATCTGCTCAAAGTACTATTGAATTATCAACAGGTTATCAATTCATAAGTTATCTTCCGGAAATACAATTGAATGCCCTTGATGCTTTTGCAAATATTCTGAACGATAATTTAAATTTTATTAGAAACTCAAGTGGAGAAACCTTACGAAAAATCGGCCCTAACTGGGTGAATGGCCTTGGAAATTTAAAACCGGGTGAAGGCTATTTGGTTAAAATGTTTGCGAATGATGAATTGGTTTATAATATTTCTAAAAATATTTCTTTAAACCAAAATCCTCAAAAGCAATTATATTATTTTGATTTTCAAGGTGGAAATGCAGCCGATCCTGTGTATTCAATTTATATTCACGGTTTGGAAATTGGTGATGAAGTTGCGGTTTTCGATGGTGATAAAATGGTGGGAGCAAGTGTTATAACCTCTGAAAACCCCCTCGAAAATTCAATTCCCGTATTTAGTACACTTACTAACGAAATGGGTTATGAAACCAATAATTTGATTTCGCTTAGAGTTTGGGATTCTAAAATACAAACTGAAGTTTCTGTACACTTTAGCTTTCTTACCGAATTTTCGGAAGCATATACAAAACCCGATTTCCCGAGTGAGGATGGTGTTTATAGTGTTTTAAATGTAACAAAAGAGGCCTCTTTTGGGAATGAAAATATTACTGGAGATTTGAGAATTTATCCTAATCCTGCTACTGAAGAAATAAATATATTTTCAGAAAGCAAAATAGAATCGATAAGGATTATTAACTTTTTTGGGCAAAACATTTATGATAATCAATTCAACAACAATATTGTAAAATTAAAAATTCCTGAATTTAAAACAGGAATTTATCTTATTATTATTGAAACTGAAAACAATAATTTTACTAAAAAAATCACGATAAAATAGTCACAGAAATCAGTAACAATGATAATTTGATAAAATCATATGCCAAATGATATATCTAAAAGGTATATTTGGTCCAGATGGCCATCGAGAGGAGTAGTGGAATATTGTAAATGTAATTACCAGATATTATGACACCTTCCCATTATTCAAACACTCCAACGACCGAAGGAAATCCGGATGGATACTCAATTTTGGGTTAAAGTTTTTAAACTATGAATGCGATTGATTATAAATAGTATCGTATAAAATACTGAGCTCGGATATTAAACCTTTTCAAAATAAAATAATAACATAGGAAACGATTTGCAAAGTATCCGACATCTTATTTTCCAATTAAAGCAATTGCATAAGCCGAAATTCCTTTTTCTTTACCAACGAAGCTTAATTTTTCGGTAGTAGTTGCTTTAATTGAAACACTATCCTCGGGAACTGAAATAACTTCGGCAAGCGTTTTTTTCATTAAAGGAATATATTGGGAGAGTTTTGGCTTTTCAAGACAAATTGTTGAGTCAATATTTATTATTTTATACTCATTTTTGGAAATTAATTCGACAACTTTTTTTAGAAGGATTTTGCTGTCGATGTTTTCAAATTCAGGAGACTTATCGGAAAAATGGTATCCGATATCTCTGAGGTTTGCGGCACCGAGCAATGCATCACAAATTGCATGAATTAAAACATCGGCATCGGAATGTCCGACAGCACCTTTAGAATGTGGTATTATTATTCCGCCGAGCCATAAGTCATGTCCTTCGGCTAAACGATGAACATCATAACCCTGGCCAATCCTGAAACTCATTATTAGAAGGCATCAAAATTAAACAGCAAAGAAAAACGAAGCGTGTTCTCCAATGGATTATGTTGTTCGAGAGGAATCAAATAAGCAAAATCCAATCCAAACACATTATACCTTAAACCTGCACCGAGTGTAAAATATTTACGATTTCCTTTTGATTTATCTTCATAAAAGAAACCACCTCTTAAAGCAAATTGTTTATCGTACCAATATTCGGCGCCAAGTGAAAAGCTAAATTCACGCATTTCTTCGCTAAATCCTCCGGGAGCATCATAAAATGATTGTATCATACCTGAAATTACGGAAACATCAGGGTCTTTACCTTCAAGTATAACCGGTTTGCCATTTTTGTAAACAGGTAATCCGGTTGTAGAATCAATATCGTAAATCGGAGGTGTCGGAACCAAGAGTTTGTTTATATCAAGCATAAAAGATAATGTATTATAATCATCTAATTCAAGGGTTAAAGATGGCCCAATACGAAGATTTGTAGGAATAAATTCTTTTATTTCATTATCGGAATAAGAAATTTTTGATCCGATATTTGAAATATTGACACCCCAGGCAAATTTACCATCCATATTTCCAAGAACAATATCATCCTGCCAATAAACTGCAACATCAGCAGCAATAGAGTTTCCGGGATGAGTTGCAACTCCTCCAACATACTGTCCTTGTGTTAGGTTTGAATTAATGTAACGGGCTGAAATTGCACCTGATAATTTTTCAGATAATTTTCTGGAATATGTAGCATCAATTGAAAACTCACTTGGTTTGTAATCACCTATTCGTCCTCCCTCTACATTTGTAAAAGTAATATCACCGAGAGAAAAATATAGTAATGAAGCTCCAATCACTTGTCTATCGTCAATTCGATAGTAACCCGAAACATAAGCAAGGTTGATATCGTTCACTAAAGCCCTTAGCCATGGACTATAAGACACCGAGAATCCCATTTTATTATCAATAAAAGCATATTTAGCGGGATTCCAATGCATTGAGTTTGCATCAGGTGTTGAAGCTACTCCTGCATCTCCCATAGCTCCTGCTCGGGCATCGGGGGCAATTAACAAGAAAGGAACAGCTGTAGTAATTGTATTCAAATCACGGCCAACGTAATCACTATTTTGAGCACGGCCTGTGAACATTGCAAAAATTAGAGCGATTACAACTAAGATTTTATAATTCATTTTAAAATTTCTTTTATTCATTTTTGTAAGATTAAGATTTGATTTTCTTATGTATTTTATTGATAAATATCTCTATTTTTTTGGATAGCAAAATAACGAAGATAATTTTTAAATATTGCATTTAAATTTTGGAATAATTTTTTATATAATTACCAACTTTTGGGTTTGTTCAGCTATAAAATTATCTTTTTGAACAAAGATTTTATAAATATATATTCCATTTTTCAATTTTTCGCCAGTATCGTTTCTTCCATCCCATTTAATAGGCTCTATTTCAAAATTGGAAGATTTAACATTTCTATTAATAGTTTTAACAAGTTGTCCTCGAATCGAAAATATTTTAATGCAAACATCATAATCTGCTAAAGTTTTATTATGATAAAAAATAAATTCTGTTGAACTTTTAAAAGGATTAGGCTGATTAATCACGTGATTTAAAACCAGTTTTGCATTTTCATCAACAAAGAAATCTATTTTCATTTCTGAAGAATTTCCGCAAACATCCCATACTTTGAAATTTATTTTATGTTCACCGTAGGACAAATTTGTAAAAGGATAAACAATTTTTCCTGACTGATAGGAATCGGGATTAGGAAAAAAGTATTCATTTAAAATTATTTGTTGTCTGTAATCATCATCCAAAACGGCAACAATATCTCTTCCAAAACCATCGCCGGATAGATTTATACCGTTTTCATCAAAAACAGAAACATACATAATTGGATTATCACTTGTAACATCACCTGAAACAAAATCATCTTTTTCGAGATACATTGAAATATCGGGTCCGAAAACATCGACAGGTGCAGAATGATCGACTCCTCCCATTATTATTTCCTGCTCTGAGCCACTTGCATCAATAAAATCATTATGAGCATAATAGCTGATTAACCCAAAGCCATATTGAGGTGTAAGATAGTCGGGTACAACAAAAGTAAATGAAAATTCGCCATTTGTTACTATGCATTGTCCTTTATACAAAATTTTATTCCTTAACAAAAACTCTCTCGGATAGCTGTCCGAATTATTCCCAAGCGTCTTATTAATAGTAGGTTTATCATAAACTATCGGAAAAATGTTTCCATTGAAATTGCTGACTTTTTGTCCATCATTTTCAATAATTCCTTTGATAGTAACTTTTGAGAAAGCTTTTAAAGTGTCATCAAATTCAGAAATAGGAACGTTATTAATAAAGCTTGTAGAAATTTTATATTTCGGATAAGCCAATTTCAAGGCAGGATCCCCAAACAATGTAATATTTCTTGCATTACTAATTTGAGGAGTTTTAGATAATCTATAGATATCGCCAATTGTATAATACTCACCATTGTTTTGTTTATAAACATAACTAATAAACCTTTTATTCAAATGTTGATTAAAAGTTGAGAAAGCCAGTCGAGTTGTTGTTATTAAAGCTATTGCACCTCCACTTGGGCTTAAAAACATAATTTCACCTGCCGATTTCATGCCCGGATTATCATACCGGCTAAATTCGCATGTAGCCGTCATAAACATTGGAAGCTTGTTAATATTATTCCAATTAACAATGTCTGAAATTTCCAGAACATGTTCATCCGACCAACCCACTTCGCTACCATGGCCGATATAATCAATAATAAAAGCACCTTCTTCAACTTGCTCATTTATTGCTTTATTGACTTCAGGATATCTTTCACCATAATTTCCTTTAATTTGCTTAAAGGCATCTAAGTAAATTTTATTTACATTCAATACATCTTGTTCCGCTTGAATGATATCATTTAACTCTTCAGCATGATTGAAATAAGCATTTTTACCTTCATCATCAGCAACAAAACAAATTCGGTTTCGCCAATCACCCATAACATCCTGAGTTTCAGATGTATAGATTTGGATTTTGCTAATTACATTATTAGCCTCTTCAGTTGTGTTAACCGGCATCCTGCCAACACCAATATCTAAGGTACCGTTCGCATTTTGTCCTTCATTATCGTCGAGGATTCCAAAAAAATCATCACAAACATAAGATTGTACTTCTCTTAAAGATTCCAATGCTTGAAAAGTTGGGACGAAATTTGAAAAAATATCAATTCTGTTTTTATAATCATAGGAACCATCACCAAACAAAAGAAGATATTTGGGTTTTTGATCTTCCGGAGCTCTATCATAAATCATTTTAACGAAGTCGCGAATTGCAGAAATATCCTGTGATCCCGACGAAAATTCATTATAAATTTGATTCGGGGTGGCAACTATATATGATAAATCATCATTTTCAAGATGAAAATCGCCTATCCAATTTGCTTGATCAAGGAAATCGGGATGAGACACAATAATATAATCAACATTAGAAGTTGCGTGTAAATCCTGGTTATCAAGTTTTTCAACAAATTCTGGCGAATAATAAAAACTCCCATCGAAAGCAACAAACTGGCGTAATGAATCAGTTGACAGAGTAAAAACGAGGGAATCATTATTTAAATCGGCATTAATTTCCATAACACTATCAATACGACTTACATCCCAAATACTTACAACATCCGAGGCATCCGTCAATCTAAACCTTGCAATTTTTCCATTACCAAATGAATTAATATCTCGAAACCTTAATTGGCTTCCGCAAAACTTAAGATGACGCCGCAAATTAATATACATATAATCCATCCAACCAATTGAAGATGAAGCTGGGTGATCATAGGTTACAGTAAAAACATTTAATGAATCATCGGGAAAATATGAAAATTTCTTTTCTACTGAAAAACCATAAGTATTACTTGTATTTGCAAGTGAATTGATTCTCATTTCATATTTTTCTTCTCCATTTAAAAAGAAGTTAAAATAGCTATACTCGAATGAGTGAGCGACCATAAGCATTTTCACTTGTACTTCAACATCGGTACAGATATTCGGGAAATTAAAAGGAAATTCATAAGAAAGTTGGCTTTCAAATCTTTCACCAAGCCACTTCTTCCCTGAATTGATAACATTTTCAAAGTCTTCCTCATGATAAGCGTAATCACTAAAAGTAGTAACATAATCTGTAGGTTGGGCAATAATTGATTCTATTATTTGAATCCGTTTTCCGGGTCCTAAGTCTGCCGTAATAAAATAATGTGTATAATCGGAATAAAGATTTTTAGAATGTTCAAATCTTTTTTGCATTTCTTCGTAATTCCATTTTATCTGAGATTCGGCATAAAATAAAATATAATCATCTTCATCAAATGATCCGTCTTCTTCGCCTATAACTTTAATAGTATTTTCAAGTAAATCATCAATTCTGAACTCGCTGTTTGCTTCGGGTAACATGCCCGTTCCATTTCCATAAATTCTTAAATCACGTGGATTTATAGAAGCAACATCCATTCCCATTGAAATCAGATCATCGTATGAGATTTTATGAATACCATAATTTTTAGCTCTAATTTTATACCAGTTACCTGTGCTTAGTACAGAATGATCAGTATAAGTTCTGCTTTTTTGAGGGTTTTTACAGCTTTGTTTTTGGATTATTTTTTTTTGAATTTCAAAAGAAATAACTTTTTCAAATTTTCTCGAAACGGGGTTTTTACGTATCGGACAAAATGAAAGACAGGCAAAATGCATTCCCCTGCCAACCGAGATATCCGAATTAATTATAATTTCATTAGAAATATTTCCAATATCTTCGCTTTTTAAAATATCTATTTCCGTAAGTTCATCAAAAACAATATTATTCAACTCAAATTTAATTTCAGTATCTTTTGAATCAAGCTTGAATCTTTCAAAATAAAATGGTAAGAAACCTGCATCGTCTTTAAAAATTGCATTTTCAAAAACCAATACTTCAATAAATTGATCTTCTGAAATTATTAATTTTTCCGGATTTTCCCATTTTATATTTCTATTAAGATTCTGCGAAAAAACCAAAACAGGCAAAAAGAAAAGTGATAGGATTATTTGATATAATTTTGGCATTTTATTTCAAGATTATTAGTTTTTCAACTTTTTCAGAACTTTTTCCATTAAAATCTGAAACTTTTATTTTATAAACATACAATCCTTTGGCAATAGGGGCACCATTATCAGAGTTGCCATGCCATTCAATTGGTTTCGACTTGAATCCGGTAGTATTCAAATTAGTAGTTATTGTTTTAACCAATTTCCCTGATAGTGAAAATATTTGAATTTCAACCTTCAAATCACTATTTGCTTGATTATGTTCAAAAACAAATGAAGTTTTGTCTTTGAACGGATTAGGATAATTCAAAAGGTTTTCAAGAACCATAGCCTCAGATTCAGCTACTATAAATTCGGTATATGCTTTTGATGAATTATTATTAACATCCCAAACTTTTAAATTTAAAGTATGATGCCCATTACTTAGATTTCTAAACGGATAGACAATACTTCCTTTCTGATAACTGTTAATATCCGACTCATAATATTCGTTCAAAACAATTTGATTTTCGGTATTATTATCGAGAATTGCTACAATATCATGGCCAATACCGTTACCAACCGTATTAATCCCGGTAGAGTCGGTAACAAAAGCAAGCAGCTTAGGATCCTGATTGGTTAATCCCCCGAAAACAAAATTTTCGTCATTCATAAAAAGCTCGATTTTAGGGCCTTTAGAATCAGGTATAATTTTAGTGGAATTTCCACCGACAACTATACTATCATAATATCCGCATGCATCGCTACCATCATCACTATTAGCATAATAACTTATTCTTCCAAAACCATAATTATAAGCAATGTCTTTGGGAACTACAAAAGAGAAACTAAAATCTCCGTTTTCAACTTCCGCTTTGCCTTTGTAAAGAATACTATTCTGCAGATAAAAAGACTCTTGCTGGCTGCCCTGTCCAAGTGTGATAATTTCAGTTGGTTTGTCATAAACAATCGGAAAAAGAATACCTGAATAATTATTCAATTTATTACCATTATTATCAAAAAGGCTTCCTTCGACTGACATTTTGGATAATGCTTTTAAGGTATCGGGAATATCTGTAATTGAACCATTGTTGATCTTTGCAGTTTTAATTGAATATTTCGGTAAAGCAAATCCTATTGCGGGATCACCAAATAAAATATACATCATATCAGTATTACTAATACCATCTTGATTTTTTGAATGGCGCATTATGTCTCCGAAATTTTTATATGTGTTGCCCTGAGTATCAAATACATATTTGTATATTGCCATATTAATAATTATGTTTCCGCTAATAATTGTAGGCCGGGCCGTTGTAAACATAGAAACGGCTCCACCATTTGGATTAATAAAAACAAGTTCACCGGCTGAAATACGTTCAGGGTCATCATACCTACTAAATTCACAAGTAGCTGTAATAAAAACAGAAAGTTTATCAATATTTTTCCAATTTATAATATCTGAAACATTTAAGACTCTTTCATGTGCCCAACCAACTTCTCCACCATGCCCCATGTAATTCATAATCAGATTACCTTTTTCCATTCGGTCATTAATCGCCTCAGTAACTTCCGGATAGCGTTCTCCACCGGGAGTAGAAACCTCAGGATATGCATCCAAATATATTTTATCAATATTTAAATTTTTAGTCAGGCTTGTCAGATATTTCGAAACTTTTTCACAAGAATTAAAATGCCTGTTACTTTCCTCATCATCAGCAACAAAACAGGCAACATTTCGCCAGTCGCCCATATTATCAAGGTTGTTTTCAACATATAGAAACGTTTTATCAACAAGCTTTTTAATATCATCTAAATTATCAACAGGAAAACGGCCAAGAGAAACATCAAGAAGACCAGATGATCCGGTTCCTTCATTATCATCAAGAAATGCAAAATAATCGTCAGATGCAATTGAAGTGATAGGTTTTAATGATGATACGGTTTCCCAGGTTGGAACTAAATTAGTATTGTCAATTATTCGGTCTTTGTAATCATAAGAAGCATCACCAAAAAATATTACATATTTTATTTCATCACCCTGCTCGGCCCTATCGTAAAACATTTTAATAAAATCTTTAATAGCTGTAACATCTTGTCTTCCCGAAGAAAATTCGTTATAAATTTTCTGTGGAGTAACGTTATAAACCTCGTAATTATCAATATCTCTATGAAATTGAGCTAATCGTTCGGCTTCAGAAAGAAATTCCTGTGGATGAATAATTAGCATGTCTATGTTTCCAAGTCCATGCAGATTTTGATTTGCGATTTTCTCAAAATTTGAAATTGAAAAATATGAACTACCATCATAAGCAATAAACTGTAGGAGTGAGTCGGTAGCAAGCTTAAATATTAAATTATTCCCTGATGATGATGCATTTATCATTTTCGGCTCAAGAGGATCGGTTATATTGAGAACTTTAACCGACTGTGTAGCATTTCTTATTTCAAACTCAGTAACTTTATTGTTTCCAATTGAATAAGGATTACTGAAACTCATTTGGCCGCCTGTAAAAATCAAATTTCTTTTTGCGTTAAGTTCAATATAATCAAGCCAGCCAACTGATGTAGGTTCAGTTTTCGTATAAGAAATTTCAATAATGTTTGTGGAACCGGATGTATTAAAAGTGTCAGAACCTGTCTTGTATAAAGCATAAGTACTAAATGGTGCATCTGAAATGGGATTAATATCCTCTTTCTTAACTAAATTTCCATTCGCAAATATTTTAAAAGAACTTGTTTTTTTAGACCGTGCTACAACACGGTAAAGTAAATCAACTTTAGCATTATTAATTATATTTGGAAAGGTAAAAGGAAACTCATAAGAAGTAATGTTCTCAAATTTTTCACCAAACCAATCTTTCCCTGATTTTATAAGATTGTATTCTTCGACTTCATGCGACTGATAATCCAAAAACTCATCTGCTTGGTGGGTATAGGGTAATGAGGATTGCTGTTGCATTGCTATTCGATTTCCCGCTTCATTTGCAATCGTAAGAAAATAATAATTCAAATCGGAATAAAGATTCACTTCATGTTCAAACCTAAATTGAATATTTTCATAAACCCACTCATCTGAGGATTCGGCATAAAATAAAATATAATCACTTGGGTCAAAACTACCATCATTTTCACCAACAACAATGATAGAATTTTCCTGCAAATCATTATATCTGAAAACACTATTGTTTTCAGGTAGCATTCCGCCACCATTACCATAAATTTTTATATTTTTAGGATTAATTGAGCTTGGGTTAATTCCCATGCTTGATAAAACCTCATAAGAAATTTTATACATCCCTGATGATTCAACTCCAAGTTTATACCAATCACCACTTGCAAGTACTGAATTATCAGGATATACTCTTAAACCTGATTTTAATACCGGGCTGAGATTTTCAATAATCCGGATATTAAATTTAAAGGAAACAAGTTTTTCGAATTTTCCGGTTAAAGAATCTTTCCTTATTGGAATAAATGTAATACCTGCATAAGGAATTTTTCGCTCCATTAATAATGATGTTGAAATTTGAATTTCATTATCATTAAAATTGGCTTCCTGCAATAATTTTACTTCATCGGCATTTGCTTCTTCAAAAATTTTATTTCTCAAAGAAACCTTAATTTCATCATTTGCCGAATTCAATAAGACTCTATTAAAATAAGAAGGCAAAATATTTGTTTCAGGAATGTAAGCCGCACCTGAAAAAGAAATTCGCTCATAAGAATCTTCTATCGAATAGTAATTATTTTCAATACCTGTCCATTCGATTTTTTTTAGATCACTCTTTTCCTGAGAAATTGCAAAAAAAGGTAAGATAGCTATTGATATATATATAATTGGAATTTTCCACTTCATGTTTGTGTCATTATACAATAAAACAAATAATTTTAACGTAATTAATCAAGCATAATTTAACATCACTGAATATTGAATGAAACCTACTTAATAATAAATCATTCTTTTAACGCTCTGAAAAAGCTAATATTGTTAATATATCATGGAAATAATGAGAAATTATTATCAATAATGAAATTATTTGTAATATTGTCGGCAAAAAAATTTTTGCAAATAATTGCAGTAATTAACATGGAAAAGAAATTATTAACTTTAGTAATAATTTCTGTATTTTTTATTATGAATTCAGCCTATTCTCAAGATCCGAGTTTTTCACAGTTTTATGCTAATCCGGTTTATTTAAATCCTGCGATGGCAGGCTCAAGTGATTGCGGACGCTTATCGCTGAATTATAATAATCAATGGCCCGGCATTACAAATTCGTTTGTTACTTATAGTGTTTCTTATGATCAATTTGTTGATAAATTATCAGGAGGTTTAGGGATAATTATGAATTTTGACGTCGCAGGTGATGGGATTCTAAAGACAAGTACCATAAGCGGAACCTATTCATACAAGCTTCAGGTCAATGAAAATTTATTCTTAAATGCAGCATTGCAGGGAGGCTATTATAATAAACAATTAGATTGGGATAAACTTATTTTTGGAAGTGAGGTTGATCCTTCAGATCCAAATTTTGGATCATCAGAAGTGGTTCCTGATAATTTGAGTTTCGGTTTTGCTGATTTTGCCACAGGCATTTTGCTTGCGATAAATGATAATATTTTTGCAGGTTTTGCAGCCCACCATTTAACTCAACCAAATATTAGTTTTTATAAAAATGAAGATTCAAAATTAGAAATTAAATATACAGCACATGCAGGTGCAAGATTACATCTCAGTCAATCAAACTACAAAAGAAGTAAAGACGATTACAAGCAAACTTCGGTATCTCCAAATATATTATATCAAAAACAGGGTGATTTTCAGCAATTAAACGTTGGTGTTTATTTTAATCTTTATCCTTTTGTTTTTGGTACATGGTACAGACATGCTTTTGAGAACCCAAATTCTATTACAGCATTAGTAGGTTTACGATATAATAAGTTTAATTTCGGGTATAGTTATGACTACGCTGTTTCACAGATAAATAAGGTTTCGGGTGGTTCACATGAAATATCTTTTACATGGCACTTTAATTGCAACAAAAAAATTAACAGATATGAAGCAATAAAATGTCCATCATTTTAGTTAATAGGTTTAAATATCAAAATAGTATATTAATAAAAAAAACAAACATGTTTAGATTCAACAAAATCGCTACTTCACTATTTTTAGTGACTTCTGTTGTGTTATTTACATCATGCGGCGGTGGAAAAAAATCAGGAAGCACCGGATGGGATTACAATAACTCAAAAAATGGAGGTTTTGAAGTTACAAAAAACGTTGATCAAAAAACCGGCCCCGGACTTGTGCTTATTGAAGGTGGAACTTTCGTAATGGGAAGTACTATTCAAGACCTTCTTTTCGACTGGAATAATGTTCCTCGCAGAGTCACGGTTCCGACTTTCTACATTGACGAAACAGAAGTTAGCAATCTTGATTACCTTGAATATTTATATTGGTTAAACAGGGTTTTCGGCGGCAATCATCCCGATGTGTATCGTAATGCCTTACCTGATACAAATGTATGGCGAGATGAATTGGCCTATAACGAGCCTTTAGTTGAATTATATTTACGTCATCCGGCTTATCACGATTATCCCGTGGTCGGAGTTACATGGGTTCAGGCAAATGATTATTGTTCATGGCGTACCGACAGAGTTAACGAAATACTTTTAATCCAGCATGGTATTCTTGAAATGGATCCCGATCAAAAAGACGAAAATAACTTTAATACTGATGCATATTTGTCCGGCCAATACGAAGGGCTTGTAAATAAACCCTTAGCAGACCTTGATCCATCAGGTACAGGCGAAAGAAGAGCAAAAATGGAGGATGGAATTATGCTTCCAAAATATCGTCTCCCTACTGAGGCCGAATGGGAATATGCAGCTTTAGGTTTGATTGGAAATACACTTTATGAACGTATTGTCGAACGTAAAACCTATCCTTGGAGTGGAACTTATACACGTTCGGATGAGAAAAAATACTATGGACAGTTTATGGCGAATTTCAAAAGAGGCCGTGGAGATTATATGGGAGTTGCAAGTTCTTTAAACGATGGTGCAGATATTCCGGCACCTGTCGGCTCTTATTGGCCTAATGATTATGGCTTGTATAATATGGCCGGTAATGTTAGTGAATGGGTGCTTGACGTTTATCGTCCGATGTCAACTCAGGACATGAGTGATTACAGCCCTTTCCGGGGAAATGTTTTTAAAAACAAAGCTCTTGATTTTGAAGGCAATCTAATGGAAAAGGATAGCATAGGACATATGAGATATACTGAGGTTACTCCGGAAGAAAATGCTGACAGAAGAAACTATCGAAAAGCAAATAATATCAGCTATCGCGATGGTGACCACTCAACAGTAATCAATAGCGAAGAATGGCCTTTAGAAAATGCTGAAAAAAACACAACGAATTTGATGTACGAATATGAAGAAACAACTTTGATAAACGATGAAGCAAGGGTTTATAAAGGAGGTTCTTGGAAAGACCGAGCATATTATCTAAGCCCCGGGGCAAGAAGATTTCTTGATCAAAATCATGCAACTGATTATATTGGTTTCCGTTGTGCAATGAGCAGAGTTGGTTCCCCCATACCTTCGAAAAAATCGAAATAGAAGATAAAATGAAATTTATTTAAAAAACCTCGGTTATTATATAATATCCGGGGTTTTTTTAATGGAAAACGAAAGATAGAATTTTGAAGCAGTTAAAAAAATTCGTGATGCCGGCTTCGGATTATAACAGCATTTTTCGCTAAGTAATTTAATATAAAATTTTTTACTAATTTTGAATTAAAAAAAATGCCTACCTTAATAGAAAATCTTTATAAACTATTTTGTCAACATCCTGTAATTTGTACTGATTCAAGAAATATAAAACCCGATTCCATTTTTTTTGCATTAAAAGGAGAGAATTTTAATGGAAATGAATTTGCTGAATCTGCCTTAAAAAAGGGAGCAGAATACGCTGTAATTGATGAAGAAAACTTCAATAAAAGCAATAGGTTTATTCTTGTCGAAAATGTTCTCGAAACACTTCAACATTTAGCGGTTTATCATCGGGGAAAAATCAATCTCCCGGTAATTGGAATAACCGGAACAAACGGAAAAACGACAACAAAAGAATTGATAGCTGCTGTTTTGAAGAAGAAATTCAAAGTTGTAGCAACTTCAGGAAATTTTAATAATCACATTGGAGTTCCATTAACTGTACTTGGTATTTCGAATGATACAGAAATTGCAATTATTGAAATGGGAGCAAATCATATTGGTGAAATTTCAGCTTTATGTAATATTTCAAAGCCCGGTTTTGGAATCATCACAAATATTGGAAAAGCTCATCTTGTGGGCTTTGGAAGTATCGAAGCAATTATTAAAGCAAAAGCGGAATTATATAAATTTATTTCAAATAATGAAGGTTTAGTATTTGTCAATAGTGATAATAATACACTCAAACAACTTTCTAAATACTTGCAAAAAGTCACTTATGGAACAAGTGAGAATTCAGACTGCTGGGCAAAAATCATTTCTTCTGATCCGTTTGTTGAAATTCTTTGGAATAGTGGCTTTGGAGATGTTTCAATAAAATCAAATCTTGTGGGGAAATACAACTTTGAAAATATTCTCGCGGCTATTTGTGTAGGTGATTATTTTAATGTTAAAATTGAAAATATTGCTCAAGCTATCGAGGAATATATTCCCCAAAATAATCGTTCACAATTTATTAATACAAAAAAAAATAAAATTTTCCTCGATGCTTATAACGCCAATCCTTCAAGCATGGAGGCGGCAATCCGAAATTTCGCTGAATTAAATTTCAAAAATAAAATTTTGATTATCGGTGATATGCTTGAACTCGGAAACGAAAGCTTATCTGAACATAGCAAAATCTTGAAACTTATTAGGGAATTAGGATTTGATAATGTCTTTTTAATAGGTGCTGAATTTTACGAAGCAAACAAAAATAGCGGCCATAAAATTTTTCCAAAAACAGAAGATGCAATGCAATGGTTTGAAGCCAATCGCTTAGAAAACGCAACAATTTTCATTAAAGGTTCAAGAGGAATAAAACTTGAACCTTTGATTAAAGTTTTTAAGGTTTAATTTTAAAAACAAAATGAAATAAATGAAGCAATATAATGCAATAGGAATTATGTCAGGCACTTCGCTTGATGGCGTTGATATTGCATTTTGTGTTTTTCAGAAAAAACTTAACAAATGGAATTTCGAAATTGTTAAAGCCCAAACTTTCGATTATGATAATACTTGGAAGGAAAAATTAAGTTCACTTCATCTTAGTAATGCTTACGGTTTTGTAAAAACTCATTCAGAATATGGAGATTATCTTGGCAAGCTCGTAAATATTTTTCTCGAAAACAATAACTTAAAACCGGATTTCATTGCTTCTCACGGGCATACGATTTTTCATCAACCTGAAGAAAAGATTACCTTTCAAATTGGTGAAGGTTCAACTATAGCAGCCAAAACAAAACTTACGGTAGTTTCCGATTTCAGAAGCCTTGATGTAAAATTAGGAGGACAGGGTGCTCCATTGGTTCCGATTGGCGATAAACTTCTTTTTTCTCAATACGATTATTGTTTAAACCTTGGGGGTTTTGCAAATATTTCATTTGATAATGAAGCTAATGAAAGAATTGCTTTTGATATTTGCCCCGTAAATATTGTTCTTAATAAAATTGCCGCTGAATTTGATCTTGCTTTCGATGATAAAGGTAAAATTGCCAAAAGCGGAAATTTAAATCCACAACTTTTATTAAAATTAGATGATCTTAATTATTATAAACAAAAAAATCCAAAATCTCTAAGTAAAGAATGGGTAATCGCACATTTCGAACCTATTTTACAAAAATTCAAAATTCCCCCTTCAGATAAATTACGAACACTTTGTGAGCACTTTGCAAAGCAAATATCTAAATCAATTTCTAATAAAAAAAGTAAGAGTTTATTAATAAGTGGCGGTGGAGCTTATAATGATTTTCTTATCAGCCGAATTAAAGCTCATTCTAATCATAAAATTCACATTCCCGAGAAAACAATCATTGATTTCAAAGAAGCCATGATCTTTGCTTTTCTCGGTGTTTTGAAAATACGTGGAGAAATAAATTGCTTGAAGTCGGTTACGGGAGCAATTAAAGATAGTTCCGGGGGAGTTATTAACAATTAAAATATTTAATCACGGAATTTTTCACACATTTTTAAAATATTTAATTTTCGATAATAAAGTCACTTAAAACTAAAAAAATCTAAGTTTTAATATTTTAATTTGTAATAAAAATCAATGAGTTATTGTAATTATTTAGTTAGTAATTCTGCCTGATAAACAGACCTAAAAATTCCATGCAAGGTATGCAGACAAATCGCGAAAAACCCAAAGAATTAATTTGAAGTGTCACATTCCCTGCTATTTTTACGAAAACTAATAACAAGCACTTTTTCAGCCCATCCTTTTTTTGATAGTTGAAAAATATCTTCGACTCATTGCTACCGGTTTTTCACAATCTTTCAAATAAACCATGTATGAATGATTAAACCATGGTTCAATATTATTAATGAATAGAAAAATAATAATTGTTGAACGATGAATCCTACAAAACATTTGTTCCGGGAGTCTAAATTCCCATTCTTTCAATGTCTTAAGAGTTAGCATTTTTGTTCCATCACGCAAAAAAACCATAGTATAATCAGCAGCAGATTCAACCTTCAATATAGTTTTTACTTCTAAAAAACGATATTTATTATCAAGTTTTAAAAAAACCGAATCCTCAATTCCAAGTTTCTTTTTTGATGAGAAAGAATCCTTTTCTTGCTTTCCAATTCTGTCAAGAGCTTTTGTCAATCTATCGGGATTAACCGGTTTTAACAAATAGTCGATTGCATTTACTTCAAATGCCCGAATAGCATACTCATCAAATGCAGTTACAAATATTATTTTTGTTTTTGGTTCAAAGCTATAAAAACATGACCACCTTCGAAGAAGGTTGGTTTATATTTTTATTAAAATTGTTTCATTGTTAAATTGCTATATTGTTATAAGGCTACAATCTGATCATATTGGATTTTAATACGTGCTTTTATAATAAAAATCCTGATATAAGATATTGAAGTATTTTTTGAAATTTAGACTTTACAGTATCACCAATCCTTTATATGGCATCTAATATCCAGTTTTCAGTCTACAGTCTCCAGTCTCCAGTCTCCAGTCTTCAGTTTCCAGTCTTCAGTTTCCAGTCTCCAATCTTCAGTCTTCAGTCTTAAGTCTCCAGAATCCAGTATCCATAATCTAATATCCGGTATCCGGATAAAATATTTTCAAAAACATCTAAAAAAATTTGTTTTTCAATTATTATGTTTTAATTTTACATCAAAATAAACTAACAAAATAGTCAAGAAACGGAAAATGTCAGATTTTTAATTCTTCTATCATTAATCAAATGAAAGAGTTAGAGAGATTTCTCTCTTTCAAAAACCTGACACAATTCGTAAAACGCCTTGCAAAGTGATGGAGCAATGATGCTCTTTTAAGGCAAAGTTTTTATCTTTTGATAAAAAATTGAAATAAAAAAACTGTAAATTATTTACAGAATAAAAATTAAAGATCATTTTTAGCGTGTAAATTGTTTACAGTCAAAAGGGACAAAGGGATTGTCTGTGTAACTATTACACAATTAAAATCAACAAACACCCTGAATGTGTAATAGCAACACGACCAACTTTAACAAACACAGTAGGTCTGTAAGTTGGTTATGGCGAACACCGACAAAACGATTAAGCGTGTAACTATTACACAAGCGATAATAACAAAGATATTAATTGTGTAATGGTTATGCAACTAAAATGTTTAAACAATTTGATAATGTGATCAGGATACAATTGATATGAAATGAGGAATTAACAATGTAAATATTTTACAGGCCTAAGTTCCGTACAGCTTGGCCGTGTAATATGTTTTCTATCAAACTTAACATAGAGGTTGGCTGTGTAATTTTTACACGATTAAAATGAGAAAAGAAATTGGCCCTGTAATGATTATACAGGTCATTTGAAAAGGAAGATTTCTTGATTGAAAAAAATATTTTAATAAAAATCTCCAAAAATGATGGTTGATATCGTATTTAATAATGAGGAAATATAATAAGATAATCAATGATAAATTTAAAAAACAGATATTCCGGTGCTCTGCACCTTAATTTAAAACGCAAACTAAATCCTAAATCCTACAAATGTTTTGCGGCTCTGCCGCATATCGAAACAAATAGTAAAACAAACCCATAATAAAAATTCAATGTGCAAATTTAAGAATCTATTAAAGCATAACACATCAACAATATTTGCAGAAAGCAAAATATATAGAATAAGTAAAGTTCAAAGTACCAAAATCTTTATTGAACACTAAACATATAAAATTAATAAAATGCATAGCACCAAAACATTTGTAGAAAATCAAACATAATGAAAAAAACCAAAGTGCATAGCACCGACAACCTTTGCAGAAAATGAAATATCACGGAAAACAAAGGTGCGTAGCACCAAAACATTTGTAGAGAATCAAATATAATGAAAATAAACCAAGGTGCATAGCACCGACAACATTTGTAGAAAATGAAAGATCACGAAAAAACAAAGGTGCGTAGCACCGAAACATAAATAAA
>CAZBSL010000001.1:15388-46123 GCA_964494265.1 uncultured Bacteroidales bacterium | reverse complement strand
ATAATAAAATTTTTTACATGAAAACAAAAACCACATATTTAAGCATTTTTAAACTTATTATGATAACCTCTGCTTTTGTTTTGAGCATACGAAATATGCCGATGCTTGCAGAAACAGGAATGCAGATGTTCTTTTATATAATTGTTGCAGCAATTATTTATTTAATTCCTGTCGGACTTGTTTCTGCCGAATTGGCAACAGGCTGGCCAAAAGAAGGCGGTGTTTATGTGTGGATAAAAGAAGCCTTTGGCGAAAAATGGGCATTCTTTTCGATGTGGATGCTTTGGGTGCAAATGTTTTTCGGAATGGTGATGATAACCTCTTTCATTGCTGCAATGTGGGCTTATGTTTTCTATCCTCCCTGGGCAAATAATGAAACATTTATCTTTATTATGATTCTTGTAATGTATTGGGGAGTTACATTTTTAAACTTAAAAGGTTTAAAAGCTGCTAGTTTAATAAGTACAATAGGAGTGATTTTTGGAGTTTTTATTCCGGCTGCTTTAATAATTGTTCTCGGTGTAATATACATAATACAAGGAAATCCTATTAATATGGATTTTGCATTTACTGCAAAAAACATTTTCCCTGATTTTTCTAATATCGGGAACCTTACATTTTTTGTTTCGGTGGTGTTTATTTTTGCCGGATTGGAGGTTTCGTCGGTTCATGCAAACGAGGTGAAAAACCCACAAAAAAACTACCCGAAAGCAATGTTTATGGGGATTTTTCTATTAATATTATTAAATATTTTCGGCTCATTAATTGTTGGAATTGTTGTTCCGAAAAATGAAATCAGTCTTGTGTCCGGCATTATGCAAACCTTTACGGTTTTTCTAACGAAATTTGATATAAAATGGCTTATTCCAATAGTTGCACTTTTTGCTGCTATCGGGGCAACAGGACAAATAAGTACGTGGGTGCTCGGTCCTTCAAAAGGAATTTTGGGTGTTGCTAAAAATGGCGACCTTCCTCCCTGGTGGCAAAAAGAAAATAAATACGGTGTTCCTACTCATATTATTTTCACACAAGCAACTGCAATTTCACTCGTCGCATTATTATATTTGATAGTTCCAAGCATTAATAGTGTATTCTTTATGATTTTAATTCTTACAACTTTGCTTTACGCCCTAATGTATATTTTTATGTTTGCTGCCGGAATAAAGCTGAGATATTCTCAACCCGATGTACCGAGAGCATATAAAATTCCCGGAAAACGAAACATTGGGATGTGGATTTTATCTTGCTTCGGACTAATATCAATGGCTTTCGTTGTAGTCATTTCATTTTTTCCACCCGAATTAGTTTCATCAAAAGGAAATTCATCCTTTTATATCTGGTTTATGGCAATAGGTTTGGCTTTCTTTGTAATTATTCCTTTGCTTGTCTTTAAATTTAAAAAACCTGAATGGAAACAAAAAATAAATAATACTAAATAATTATTAATAAATCTAAAATTATGAAAGATATTAATGTTGATGCTCTTTTTCTAGGACCAAAATCTGAAAACCAGAAGTTTCTGAAAGAAATGATTGAATTTATGTTGGATGAACATATTTTCTGGCGACGCGATTTTCATCCCGAAGACAAGGAAGCAATAACTTTAAAAGAACAAAGTGAAAGTAGCTTTCAGAACACTCTTGAAAAAACGCGAGAAGTTTTATTAGAACTCTCATCAAAGCTAAAAAGAAGTTCCGAGCCTTGGTTCTCACCCCGTTATCTCGGGCAAATGAATAGTGATGTATTAATGCCGGCAGTAATTGCATATATGGCAACAATTTTATACAACCCTAATAATTGCGCCTATGAAGGAGCTCCCGCAACAACCTCATTAGAAGTTGAAGTAGGTAAACAATTATCAAAAATGATGGGTTACGATCCCGAGAAAGCCTGGGGACACGTTACTTCGGGGGGGCATGTTGCCAATTTCGAAGCTACATGGTTTATGAGAAATCTAAAATCAGTACCTAATGCAATTAAAAAAGTTAAACCCGAACTCGTTATAGGCCTTGACGATTGGCAATTAATGAATTTATCAACAACAAAAATCCTTGACCTTTTGGATGAAACTAAGGAACTTGGAATATTCGATGAGGTAAGAAATCACTCCGTCAGGGGTACAGGAATGATTAGCGGGAAATTCGGTAAATTGCTTGTCCCTCAAACCAAGCATTATTCCTGGACAAAAGTAGTTGACATAATGGGAATTGGAAGCAATAATTTTGTAAATGTTCAGGTAAATGATAAATGCCGTATGGATATAAATCATTTAAAAGAAGAAATTGACAAACTCGTTGAACAAAAAATTCCTGTTCTCGGTGTTGTTTCGGTAGTGGGGACAACCGAAGAAGGTGCTGTTGATGAAGTACATGAAGTAGTAAAACTTAGAAAAGAATACGCAAAGAAAGGAATTAATTTTTACTATCATATTGATGCTGCTTACGGCGGTTATGCCCGTTCGATTTTCCTTGATAAAAATGACGAATTTGTTAGTTATGATAAAATAAAACCTATGCTTCACGAATCGGGTGCAATGCAAATGGACAACGATTGGCCTTCACGTGATATTTACGAAGCATATAAAGCTATGAGCGAAGCTGATTCTATTACAACCGACCCACATAAAATGGGATATATTCCTTATCAGGCGGGTGCTATTCTGGCAAAAGACACAAGAGTTAAAGACTTGATTTCGTATTTTGCTGCTTATGTTTTTGCACAAGGAATGTCGAATGAAAATCCGATTTTGCTTGGATCATATATCATGGAAGGGTCAAAAGCAGGTGCCTCGGTTGCTGCGGTTTGGGCTGCACATAAAGTTGTTCCTTTAAATATTTCCGGATATGGAAGAATTATCGGCAGAAGCCAGGAAGTAGCTCAAAGATTTTATAAAGCATTATCAGAGGAACCCGAATTCACTCTCGAAAACGGTAAAACCTATAAAGCTTATACACTTACGGAACCTGACTTCAATATGGTTAATTGGACCTTTAATGAAGTTGGAAATACAAGCTTGAAAAAAATGAATGATTTGACTCTTAAATTATTTGATAAATTTCAATATGTTGGCGGGCCTGTTTATTCCGAAGATTTTTTAACTTCACATACCGAATTCACACTTGAAGATTATGGGAAAGCACCTGTTCATTTCTTAAATAGAATTGGTATTGATGAACAAGAATTCTTAAACGGAACAGGTGTTTGGATTTTCCGTGCTTCCTTGTTAACTCCGTTTTTAAATCTTGAAAAAGATTGGGATAATTATTGGGCAGCATTTATAAAAACTGTTAAGAAAACAATTCTTGAAGTGGATTAGTTTTTTTCTGAACAATAAATATTTTAAGGATAATAATTAACCGCTAAGATCGCAAAGAAACGCAAAATTATTTGCGTTTTTTAGCGTGTTTTGCGGTTAATAGAAAAAAGTTCTGACAGAAAATGAAAAGCATAAATCCTTTTAACAAAAAATTAATCAAAGAATATTCAGAATATTCGGTTTCTGAGATTGATATAATTATTAACGATGTAAATAAAGAATGGAAAACTTGGAGAAATACATCTTTTACATTTCGTTCGAAATTAATGAAGAAAGCCGGTGAAATTCTCAGATCTGATATGCAAAAGTTCGCTGAACTGATTACATCCGAAATGGGAAAAGTGATTTCACAATCTGAAGCCGAGATTGAAAAATGTGCCGCATTATGTGATTATTATGCCGACCACAGCCAACAAATTCTAAATGATGAAATAATTGAAACTGATGCCCATAAAAGCTTCGCAAGTTTTGAACCTCTCGGTAGTATTTTAGCAATTATGCCTTGGAACTTCCCTTTTTGGCAGGTGTTTCGTTTTGCAGTTCCTAATCTAATGGCAGGAAACGCAGTAATATTAAAGCATGCACCAAATGTTTGCGGCTGTTCTCTTGCAATTGAAAAAATATTTCGAAAAGCTGGCTTTCCTGATAATATATTTCGCAGCTTGATTATTCCTGTTGAATTGGTCGATAGAATTATAGCCAATGATTTAATTTCAGGAGTAACTTTAACGGGAAGCGCCAAAGCCGGCAGCATTGTAGCTTCACAGGCAGGAAAATATTTAAAGAAATCGGTTTTAGAACTCGGTGGTTCCGATCCTTTTATAGTTTTAAAAGATGCCGATTTGAAAAAAGCATGCCAAGCCGGAACCGATTCAAGATTATTGAATGCAGGCCAGGTTTGCATTTCTGCCAAAAGATTTATTGTCGAGGAAGAAATTGCCGATGAATTTATTGAAAATCAAAAAACTTTGTTTGAAAACTGCATAGTAGGTGACCCGATGAATAAGTCAAGCGAAATGGGCCCTATGGCAAGGCTTGACCTCTTGGAAAATATTAATCATCAGGTTCGGAAATCAATTGAAATGGGAGCAAGACTGATTTGTGGTGGAAATATTGTTGAAGGTGATGGTTTCTTTTATCCACCTACAATTTTGACCAATGTAAAAAAAGGAATGCCGGTTTACGATGAAGAAACTTTTGGCCCGGTATCCGTAATTATTCGGGTAAAAAATGCCGAAGAAGCAATCAAAGTTGCCAATGATACAATTTACGGTTTGGGAGCAAGTATCTGGACATCAGATTTGAGTAGGGGAGAAGCTGTCGCTCGTAAAATTGAAGCCGGAGCAGTTTTTGTAAACGGAATGACAAAATCGGATGCACGTATGCCTTTCGGGGGAATTAAGAAATCAGGCTACGGACGTGAACTTGCCTCCTACGGAATAAAAGAATTTTTGAATATTAAAACTATATGGATGGGGCAGGGATGTTAAATTCTAAAATCACAAAAATAGCAAAATTTCTTATAATGTTAAATATCAATGTAATATAAAAATGAAGTTTTTCTTTGTGAAACTTTCAAAAATCTCTGTTTACCTTTGTGTAATAGCTATAACACAGATTTACACGAAGTAGCACTAAGTTACACAGAGAAAAGTTTAGTGAAGTACACAAAATTAATAGTATTGAACAGCCTTGATGTATGGAGTGAGAGCTTTGATTATATAAATTGTATATTTGTTGATGATTTATGAATTTATAAAATAGATTTATAATATTGAAATGAAAACCGGCAAAAAATATAAAAATGAAATTTCTTGCAAGAACCATATTTATAGTAATAGTTTTTAGTGTTTGTGTGAATTCACAGGCCCAGAAAGCTGATTCATCAAAGGTGTTAAGAGTTGGGCTTATACATAATCCGCCTTTTGTGATTTGCGAAAATTCAAAGTTCTCTGGAATTAGTGTCGAATTATGGAAAAAAATATCCGATTCCTTAAAAATTAAATATGAATTAAAAGAATATAAATATAAGGATATTTTAAAAGCTCTCGAAACATCGGAACTTGATATCTCAATTGCTCCAATAGTTGTAACAAGCAAACTGCTGAAAAGATTATATTTTTCCCAACCGTTTTATATCACAAGCTTAGCTGTTGCTCTACCTGTGCGTTTCAATCATAATATGTTAAAATATCTCTTTGATTTTTTTACAAAGGAGTTTGTAATTATGCTCATTGTTGTTTTATTGGTTACAGCATTTTTTAGTTTTTTGGTCTGGATTGTCGAACGAAAAAGCAGGACTAAGATATTTAATAAAGGCATAAACGGATTTGGTGAATCATTATGGTGGGCTATCGTTACTCTTACTACAGTCGGTTATGGTGATATCGCTCCGAAAACAAAATTTGGAAGACTTATTTCCGGATTATGGATGTTCATTTCAATTATTATTGTTTCAATTTTTACAGCTTCAGTAGCTTCTCATCTAACAATTCATAATCTACAATCTGAAATTAAGGACATAAGTGATATTTCAGATTTAAGGATAGGCTCAATAGTTAATACGGGAAGCTCAAATTTTCTAATTAATAGAAAACTTAATTTTATTCATTATCCATCAGTTCTTGATGGCCTCCAAGCTGTGAATAATAAGGAAATCAATGCATTTGTTTTCGATCAGGCAATTTTGGATTACTATATTACCAAATTTAAGTTTAACGAAAGAATTGAAATTATAAAGAGTGGCTCTAATAAAGAATACTTTTCCTATTCATCGGGAAATCCTAAATTGATAAGAAAGATTAATCCGGTTTTAATAAAAATCGTTAACAGCAAAGAATGGAATTTAATACTAAATAATTATCATTTGGAATACTCTGATTAGAGTTAAAGCGAAATAGGGAAAAACTTAAAGAGAAAAATGAAATTAGTTTCCCGAAATAAAGGAATATTACAAAATTTGACATCCAACCTGAAGATATTGGGTTTAAAGCGTCATTTAAATTTAGGAGTGAAATTTAAACTTAGTCAGAACCTTAAGAAAAAAAGTTGATTTTTTTGTTTTTATTTTGTATATTAGCAGCTTAAAAAATAATTTTAAGTAAACGCCTTATGAAAACACATTATAAAAATTATTTAATAATAATCTGCTTTATATCCGTTAGCATATTATCCCTAAAAGTAAATGCACAGCATTTCATTTATGAAGGTTGTGGATGCCCTCCTTATTGGTCAATATATTTCCAGGGGGCTACTCTAAATGGAGTTGATTTGGAAGCTGGTGACGAAATAGCTGTGTTTGATGGAGATACAATTGTTGGTATGTTTATTTTAGATCAGGTATGTACACCAGAAAATGCATTTGACAATAACCTTACTGCTTACAATAGTCATTATGAAGGTTATAATCCAGGAAATGAAGTTTTTTATAAATGCTGGGATGCAAGTGAAGAGATTGAAGGACGCGAATTTACAGTTGAGTACTTTGATCCGTATGGAGATGCTTGGACAGAAAATGTCTTTCCATCTGGCGAAGGCGAATATAGTATAATAGAAATAAACTTTACTTCCCCACCCTACGAACAACAATTTGAAATCTCAGAAGGTTATAGTTTTATATCCTCCTATATTATTCCCGATGATTCGGATATGTTAGTTGTTTTGGGATCAATACTTAATGATAACCTTGATTTTGTCAGAAATTCTCATGGACAGGTTTTACAAAAGATAGGCCCGAATTGGGTTAATGGGATTGGCAACTGGATTGTTGACGAAGGTTATCTCGTTAAAATGCTTAACGAAGATTCATTTGTTATCGGTGGAGATTTAGTTGATCCTGAAACTCCGATTCCTTTGGAAACAGGGTATCAGTTTGTAAGTTATTTTCCTGAAATTTCCATTAACACTTTAATTGCTTTTGAAACTATTATCGGAGATAATCTTGATTTTATTAGGAACTCGCAAGGAGGGGTTGTACAAAAAATTGGCCCAAACTGGATTAATGGGATTGGAGATTGTAACCCAGGTGAAGGCTATCTTGTTAAAATGTTTGCGGATGATATTCTTATTTTTGAAATTTCTAATGGTTTACCATGCCCCGGTATGCCAACAGTTACTGATTTTGACGGCAATATTTACCAGACGGTACAAATTGGTTCACAATGCTGGATGGCGGAAAATCTGAAAACTACTTCTTATCAAAACGGCACACCTATACCAAATGAAACAAACAATAGTAGTTGGTCAAACCTCACAACAGGAGCTTATGCATGGTATAATAATGATATAAGTTGGAAGGACAAATATGGAGGATTGTATAACTGGTATGCAATTATTGACACCAATGGTCTTTGCCCAACAGGCTGGAGCGTATCAACAAATGACGAATGGATAACACTATTCGACCATATTGGAGGAGGAGGTTCGCCTCATGGAGATGAGTTAAAATCATGCCGTCAAATGAATTCACCTCTGGGTGATAGTTGCAATACTTATAACCACCCGAGATGGAATGAGGATAATACACACTTCGGAACAGATAATTATGGATTTTCAGCTCTACCGGGTGGCAGCGGAGGGGGTAGTGGATTTAACAATTTAGGTCACGGTGGTTTCTTTTGGACTTCAACGCAATGTATTTATTTTCCAACCAATGCCAATTACTACCACGTGTATCATGACTACAACGGTGTGGTCGGTGGTAGCAATATGAAATATCGTGGCTATTCGGTGCGATGCCTGAAAAATTAAAACAATAATTCAGTCTTATTTTCAATTCGTTATAGAATTCATAAAACTGACAATATACACTTTTAGGTCAAATACAAAATTGTATTATTTTTTATTATCCATCGGGTAATTTTTTCTTTCGTTAAAACTGTCGAGTTCATTATTATTTCAATATTAATATTCATATTTCAGCAAAAAAACGTAAATTGCTGCAAAGTTTTGATAAGAAAAAATGCATACAAAATGTAACGCAAAGCAGTTTGAAGCGTCTAAGGAAGTGAAATTAAAAATTGGAAATTAGAAATTGAGGAGAATCCAAATTAATAATTTCCAATTTCTGTATTTTGAATTTGTACAAATGCTTGTAAACTAAGATGAATTAACTGAAAAAAATCAAACACATGAAGATTACCATTGAAGACTTAAGCAAAAAATACAAAAATGGTAAACTTGCTTTGACAGATATTAATCTTGAAATTGAAACCGGTATGTTTGGATTGCTCGGGCCAAACGGTGCCGGCAAATCAAGTTTGATGCGAATTTTGGTAACCATTATGAAAGCAACAACCGGGGTAGTTCAGGTGAATGGCTTCGATCTTTCGAAAAACAGAGGCGAAATCAGAAAAATGCTTGGATACCTTCCTCAGGATTTCAGGTTTTTCACAAAACTACGAACATGGGAATTTCTTGATTATGCGGCAAGTTTATCCGGCTTGAAAAACAAGAAAAATCGTTTACAGAAAGTTGATGAATGGTTAGAAAAAGTCGGATTATTCGATGCACGCGAGCGGCATGCAAATAAGCTTTCGGGAGGAATGAAACGGCGATTGGGAATTGCACAAGCCTTGATCGGCGATCCGAAAATAATTGTTGTTGATGAACCTACAACCGGGCTTGATCCTGAAGAGCGAATACGATTTAGAAATATTTTATCCGAATTAAGCCAAAAGGATGTTATCATCATGCTTTCAACTCACATAGTTGGAGATATTTCAAGCGTTTGTCGCGATTTGGCTTTGCTTGATCGCGGGACGCTTCAATTTAACGGGCCTCCTGAAGAGCTTGTAGAAAAAGCCCGCGGCCATGTTTGGCAGGTTAATACTTCGGGAGTTGAGTATGATTTATTGAAAGAAAAATATGCCGTGATCTCAACTATTCCATCTGAGGACGGCTGGGAAGTACAATTGGTTGGGGATAAATTAGATGTAAAAAATGCAATCGAAATTGAGCCTAATTTGGAACATGCCTATGTGTATTTTATGGAATATCTTTCGGAAGAAAGAATGTTTAAATTATAGAATGATAGAATGAGTAAATGATAAAACTTCATCTCATAAGAACAATAGCCCGCTATGAAATGCGAACCTTATTGCGTTCATGGTTTTTCAGGATATTTGCCGCACTCGCTGTTATCGGTTTGGGTATTTTTAATGTTGCAGTATTTGTTCCGGCAAGTGGAGCACCTTGGATATACAGGGCCTTGCCTGCATCAATTCCTTATGCTAACCTGATTATGCTGAATCTCGGGCAAGCAATTGTTGCCGTTTTTCTAGCTTCCGAATTTTTAAAACAAGATAGAAAAAACGACACAGTTGAGGTAATTTATGCACGCTCAATGACAAATGCCGAATATATACTCGGGAAGGCTCTCGGAATTTTGTCGGTATTTTTTATCCTGAATTTAATTATTCTGATGATGGGTATTGGTTTTTCATTCATCAGCAGCGATTCGACTCAAGGAATTTGGGAATTCTTTTTCTATCCTTTGCTTATCAGTTTGCCAACTTTGGTTTTTATTTTAGGGTTATCTTTCTTTTTAATGATCCTATTAAAAAATCAGGCAATTACTTTTATTTTGCTTCTGGGATACATCGCTTTAACAATTTTCTATCTAAATACAAAGTACTATCACCTATTCGATTATATTGCATATCAAATTCCAATGATGAATTCAACTATAGGTGGGTTTGGGAATTTTAATGAGGTTTTGATACATCGCGGAATTTATTTCTTTTTTGGGCTTGGTTTGATATTTTTTACTGTATTTAAATTACAGCGATTGCCGCAATCACGAAAAATGGCTTCTTTTCCAATTTATCTCACAATCATAAGCCTGTGTCTTTCCGGATTCTTTGCTGAAAAATATATCAGCTTAAAAGAAGAGAATATTAATTTCAAGAAACAGATGATCGAATTGAACAACGATTATGTTAATACTCCCAAGGTAAAAGTTATATCCTGCGATATCGAACTTGAACATCTCGGAAAGGAAATTTCTGTTCATGCCGATATGGAAATTTGTAATGAAACTAATTCAAAAATAGATACTTTAATTTTCAGCCTAAACCCATCACTGAAAATTCAAACTGCCGAGTCGAGTGGAAAAGAGCTAAAATATAAAAGAAACTTACATTTGGTGATGATAAATTATCCTGATGGCTTGATTCCGAATGATTGCACGGAATTGTCGTTAAATTACCGAGGGACAATAAATGAAAGCACACATTTTCTTGATCAAAATCTTGATGAATACGAAGATAATTTCTCACTTGAGATGTTTAGAGTTCGTAAAAGATACGCTTATTTACAGGAAAAATTTGTTTGCCTGACAAGCGAATCATTATGGTACCCGACTTCAGGCGTAGGTTATGCCACATGCAAACCGGCACTCCACTTCCCTGATTTCACAAATTTTTCCTTAAAGGTAAAAACCGATACCAATCTCGTGGCGGTTTCACAAGGTGAACCAACTAAAACATTAAGCGGTGAATTTGAATTCAAACCAAAAGTGCCCTTACCTAAAATTAGCTTATTAATAGCTGATTATAATAAATATTCAATAGATGTTGATTCAATTGAATATAGCATTTATGCAAAAAACGGCAACCAATATTTTTTGAATCATTTTAAGAGTTCTAACGACAGCCTTCCAAGTTTTACTGATAGCCTTCCAAATTTAATACGTGAATTAAAAAATGAATACGAAACTAAAATCGGCCTTGAATATCCTTTTGACCGTTTTATTTTGGCCGAGATTCCTTTACATTTTGCATTAGATAAACATATTTGGTCGGTAAGCAGCGATGCCGTCCAGCCCGAAATTATCTTTTTCCCCGAAAAGGGAGTAATTATGGAAGAAACTGATTTCAAAAAGCGGAAGAAAAGATTTGAGCGACGGATGATACGTGATAACGAAGAGGTTTCGCCCGAAGAACTTCAAGCACGAATTTTCAAAAGGTTTGTACGTGGTAATTTTATGGCAAATCAGGAGGAATGGTATTTGTTCGATGTAATGGACAGAAACACATATACGCCCTTTCCTAACTATTATACTTTTATAACACAGTTTAATTCTGAAAAATGGCCGGTGCTTAATTTGGCTCTCGAAGCATATTTAAAAGATAGAAACGAGAATTCGCTTGCTTCATATCGCTGGTTTTTTACGGGAATACTAAAAGGAGAACGCATTAATCTTGAACTAAAGGAAGCTCCCTTAAATCGGCTGTTAGAAATCGGAATAGAAACATCAAAAGATGAAGAAGATGGTGACAATGAAGATGTTAATTTAAATGATATAATAATTGCAAAGGGTGAATATTTATTTTCGGTATTCAGGGCAAGATATGGTGAAAATGAATTTAATATGTTTTTAAACCGATTTATTGAGGAACATAAAAACCAAGCTTTTACATTTGAAGAATTCGAAAAAGCAATTGAAAATCGTTTTAATGAAAATATTACAAATGAAGTAAGTAATTGGTATTCAAAGAAAGAATTACCAGGCTTTCTTATAAAAGATCTTCAGGCATATAAAGTCATGGAAGGCGAATTTTCAAAATATCAAATTCGCTTCAAAATTTCAAATCCCGAAGAAGTTGACGGTTTGATTACCATAAATATTGATCTTTCTGATCCGAATACTCGTCGTCGTCGTCGAGGCAATGTAGCCCCTGATTTTACAAAAAAAATTCACATTCCGGCAAAAACTGCGAGAGAAATTGGTTTTGTGTTTTCGGGCGAACCAACTCGTATGAATATTTATACTCATATTTCCGAAAATCTGCCTAATAATATTATTTATGATTTTTCTTCATTTGATGAAACCAAAAAAGTTGCTGTTTTTGATGAAATTAAAGATTGTGAGCTTTTTACAGATATTTTAAACAAAAATGAAATCATCGTTGACAATGAAAGCAATAATTTTGAATTTAAGCAGGATTTGCAAAAATCTTACCTGAAATCACTAATTGACGAAAACAAAAAAGAGGGGTATAAATATTCAGGAATACGCTATTGGAATCCTCCTGCTGAATGGAAACCGGTTTTACGATCGGCCTTTTACGGAAAATATGTTCGTTCGGCAGTTTACACAAAATCAGGCCATGGCGAACGAACTGCCATATGGAGTGCCCCTATAGAAAATGACGGGCAATTTGATGTTTACTGCCATATTAAAAAATTAAACAGTCGAAGGGCAAATAGAAAATCCAATTATAATTTCAAGGTTTATCACGATGGTGGAATACAGGAATTTACATTGTCGGACGAAGAATTGGAAGATGGATGGAATTATCTTGGGACATTTTTTATAAGTCCTTCAAATGCAAAAGTTGAGCTAACTAATAAATCAATTGGTGATATGATATTTGCCGATGCAATTAAATGGGTGAAAAATGAATAGAGTTGAGAATTTACATTTTAGAATTGAAACTGAATATCTTGAACAAACAATTTAAATATGAAAACAATTAAACTAATCTTTGTCCTAACATTATTTCTGAGTGCATACAA
Source organism: uncultured Bacteroidales bacterium (assembly GCA_964494265.1). GTDB lineage: Bacteria > Bacteroidota > Bacteroidia > Bacteroidales > JAEINX01 > JAEINX01. The sequence goes on along the minus strand of CAZBSL010000001.1, from coordinate 33,288 downwards.
ACTTTCATATTCACAAAAGATTATAACTCGTGAACAAGCTTTAAATATTGCTCTTGAAAGCAGCCCTGAAATTAAACAATCAAGGTTAAATATGGAGAAAAATAAGGAGTATTTAAATGCTCAATTGGCATTATTGAAATCTCGTTTCCATTTAAATATTTCTCCTTTTAATTATTCTCATTCAAACGAATATGATAACTCATTTTCTCAATGGTTCACGGCTGAAAAAAAGGAATCAAAAGCCAGTTTTATAGTTTCTCAACCAATTAAATTCTCTGATGGTTCTTTAACACTTCAAAATGATTTTGGTTATAAAAATAACTTTTCAGAAAGAATGGATACAACTTTTAAAGATAAAGGATTTGATAACAATTTATACTTATCTTATAAACAACCATTGTTTACTTACAATAAGACTAAACTTGATCTTGAACGAAACGAACTTAATCTTGAAAACGCCACTTTATCCTACTCCATCGAAATGTTAAATATGGAATACCAGGTAAATCAGGCATTTTATTCGATATATCAAAGACAAATGGCTTTGGAAATTGCTGAAGAAGAATTTGAAAATCAAAAGATCAGTAAAGAAATTATTCAAAGTAAGGTTGAAGGTGGTTTGTCTGCTAAAGAAGAACTTTATCAGGCTGAACTGAATTTTGCAACAAGTAAATCGAATTTAGATAATAAAAAAGTTGAACTGGAAAATGCAGAAGATCAGTTTAAACAACTGATCGGTTTATCACTTTATGATGATATTCAGGTTTCTGCTGATGTTGATTACAAACCGGTAATTGTCTCATTAGATAAAGCCATTGAAAATGGCCTTACGCAAAGACTTGAGTTAAGTCAAAAGCAAATTGAACTTAATACCTCAAAATTTAATCTAATTGAAACTTCTGCAACCAATGAATTCCGAGGCGATGTTGAACTTTCACTCGGACTTATGGGTAATAACGAAAAGTTTGGATATATTTATGGTACTCCAACGAAAAGTCCAAAATTTGAAGTTAAATTTTCAATACCCATTTTTGATTGGGGTGAGAGAAAAGCTAAAATCCGTGCAGCCGAAATTGAAGTAGAATCTAAAGAAATAGATATTCAAACCCTAAAAGATGATATTGTAATTAATATCAGAAAAATATACAGAAATTTGAATAACCTGATTTTGCAAATTGAAATTGCTAAACAAAACGAAAAAAATGCTCAATTAACTTATGAAATAAATTTGGAGCGATACCGAAACGGCGACCTTACCAGTATGGACCTTGAACTTTTCCAAAATCAGCTTTCGGAAAAGAAAATGAACCTTGCTAATTCATTGATAAATTATAAACTCGAATTAATTAATATGAAAATTCAATCGCTTTGGGACTTTGAAAACAACACTTCGTTTGTTCCAAAAGAATTGCAGGAGAATATAAGAGAGAAGTAAAATGAAAATAGAAATTTGAAAATAGAAATTCGGAAGAAGACCAAATTTCCAATTTCCAATTTCTATATCTTTAGTTTTAATAATGCAAATAATTGAAAATATGAACTACAAAAACATAAACAGATGAAAAAAATACTAACGCTCATACTAATTGCCTTCCTTTTTATGGCTTGCAACGAAAATGCTCCGGATTTAAATAAAGATATTTCGGTACCGGTTTCGGTTATGGAAGTAAAACCCAAATCCATTGAACAATATATTACAACGAGCGGAAGCGTAACACCCGAGAAGGAAGTTAGTTTAAAGTCGGAAATTACAGGTAAATACACCCTTTTAAATAATCCTTCGACAGCTAAACCTTATACGCTTGGCGATTATGTTAATAAAGGAGATGAATTAATTTTTCTTGAGGATGAAGAATATAAAAATAACATTAAAATTAACTCCTTGGAATTACATCTCGAAATCTCAAAGCAAGTCTTCGATAAGCAAAAATCCTTATACGAAAAAGGAGGTGTAACTCTGAGCGAATTAAAAAATGCTGAAATAGAGTTTATTAATTCTAAATATTCTTACGAGGACGCATTAATCCGTTTAAAAAAGATGAAAATTACAGCCCCTTTCTCAGGTGTAATTGTTGACCTTCCTTATTTCACACAAGGAACAAAAATCGATGCCAATACTTTTATGGTTAAATTAATGGATTATAGCAAACTTTTAATGGAGCTAAATCTTGCTGAAAAAAATATCAATCTTATTAAAGTCGGACATACTATTAGAATAATGAATTATACAATTCCCGATGACACTCTTTCGGGTAAAATTGCTCAACTTTCACCTGCAATTGATCCTGATACACGCTCATTTAAAGCAGTAGTCGAAATAAATAATCCTGAATTTTTAATGCGTCCCGGAATGTTTGCCAAAGGCGAAATAATCGTTGCTTCGCTTGATAGTGCGATTGTTATACCAAAAGATATTATTTTATCAAAGCAAAGAGGAAATACTGTTTTTGTTATTAACAAAGGCCTTGCACAGGAAAGAATTATCAGTTTCGGATTAGAAAATCCCGAAGAAGTCCAAATAATTTCAGGCTTAGAAAAAAACGACAGGCTCGTAATAAAAGGATTTGAAACCCTGAGAAATCGCTCGAAAGTTAAGGTAGTAAAGTGATTAAATTTGAATTTTTTGATTTTAGATTGAACTTGAAACTTTAAAAAATAAAATGAAAAAAATAACACAGTTTTCGGTTAATTATCCTGTAACGGTTACAATGTTAGCTCTTGCAATTATATTGTTGGGATGGATTTCTTTAAGGAAGTTGGGTGTCGATTTATTACCGGAAATGAATGCTCCGCGAATTTTTATTGAAATTACAGCCGGTGAACGGCCACCCGAAGAAATTGAAAAACAATATATCGAAAACATTGAATCTCTGTCGATTCGACAAAAAGGAGTTACTCAGGTTTCTTCAATATGTATGGTTGGTTCGGCCAGGGTTACTGTAGAATATGCTTGGGGAAGGGATATGGATGAGGCTTTTTTGGATATACAAAAGGCACTTACAACTTTTAGTCAGAATTCGGATATTGACGAATTTACAATCACTCAGCATGACCCAAATGCTTCGCCTGTGATGATAATCGGCATGCGCCATCCCGAAATTTCCGACATGGATGAACTCCGAAAAGTCGGCGAAAATTATATTCGAAACGAATTGATTCGACTTGAGGGAGTTGCTGATGTTACTCTTACCGGTACCGAAGAAAAAGAAGTTCTGATAGAAACCAATCAATATAAATTGGATGCTTTTGGTTTAACAGCCGGACAAATTGTTCAACAGATTCAAAATATGAACAGAAACGTTTCGGGTGGATCTATAGTTGAGATGGGTAAAAAATATATTATCAAAGGTGCCAGCCTTTTTGAAAATATTCGCGATCTTGAGAATTTGGTTGTCAGCTATAAACAAATTAATTCCGGCCAAAATGTTCAACCCGAAGCTTCCATAAATAATAAAGTGCCGATATTTTTAAAAGATGTTGCAAAAGTCAGTTTCATAAATAAAGATCCTCAAAACATTGTCAGAATTAATGGTGATCGCTGTGTCGGGCTTTCAGTTTTCAAGGAAACCGGATTTAATACGGTTAAGGCTGTTAATGACTTGAATGAAACAATGGAATCAATTAAAAAAGCCTTGCCGGGTTATGAATTCCCGATAGTTCAAAATCAAGGAAAATTCATTCAAGATTCTATTGATGAGGTTGAAGAAACAGCTTTACTCGGAGCTTTGATGGCTGTAATTATTCTGTTTGTTTTTTTAAGAAGAATTAAAATTACGGCAATTATAAGTTTTGCAATTCCAATTTCGGTAATTGCTACTTTCAATTTGATGTATTTTAATGGTTTGAGTTTAAATATTATGACTCTTGGCGGGCTTGCTCTTGGTGCAGGTATGCTGGTTGATAATGCCATAGTTGTTGTTGAAAATATTTTCAGGAATTTAGAGTCGGGATTATCTGTCAAAGAAGCAGCCATAAAAGGTACGGCAGAAGTTGGTGGAGCTATTGTTGCTTCAACACTTACAACAATTGTGGTTTTCCTCCCGATAGTTTACTTACATGGTGCTTCCGGTGCATTGTTTAAAGATCAGGCCTGGACTGTAGCTTTTTCATTATTGGCTTCTTTATTTGTTGCTATATTACTGATACCAATGTTATTTAATTTTGCTTATGGCAAGAAATCAATGAAAAAAAATATCAAATCGGTTCGTATTCGTTGGTATGGCGGGTTATTAAACAAAATGCTTAATTTCAGATATTTAATAATCGGTGTAGTAATTTTAATTCTTGTACTAACAGTTTATATTTTCCCTTATGTTGGGAATGAATACCTTCCAAAAAGTGGAACAAATGAATTTACTATAGAGTTGCAATTAAAAGAAGGGACTCAATTGGAGCGTACTGCCGAAACAGTCCGCACTATTGAATCGATGCTAAGTGAAGTCCTCGATGATAAAGTTGATGTTGTTTTTAGTCAAATCGGTCCTACAGACGGTAGCGGTAGCGAAAAATCTGTTTTTCAAAATGAAAATTCCGCAAGCATTAAAGTTCATTTAAAAACTGAAGTTGTTAATCAATCCGAGGAAATTATTTCCGTTATTGGAGAACTTTTAGATCAAATTCCTGATGCTGAAATTTCAATAATTCGTGACCAAACTGCTTTGCAATCAACTATGGGAACAGAAGATGCTCCCTTGGTTGTTGAAGTTAAAGGCGACGACATCGAAGTGCTTGACGAGCTTACAACAAAAATAAAAAACAAAATGCTGGAAATTCCTTATTTGTTGAATGTAAAAACCAGCATAGAAAAAGGTGCACCCGAAATAGATGTTGTTATTGACCGCTACAAAGCAGGAATTTATGACTTAACTGCTGAAAGTATAACTACTCAACTTAAAGATTTGTTGATGGGGAAAAATGCCGGTAAATACGAAAAAGATGGCGAGATGAATGATATTACTATACGAATGCCGGAGATCAGTTTGTATGAATTTAATTCAATTAAATTGAAAAGTGGTGATAAAGAAGTCCCTTTGTATGAGGTGGCACATATCGAAAATTCTGTTTCACCTAAACAATTGCATCGTAGAAATCAGAACCGAATCGGAAAAGTAAGTGCCGATATTCAGGCTTCAATTGCCTTTGATAAAGTGATTGGCAATCTTCGCGAGACTTTAAGCTCAATTGATTATCCGCAAGGCTATCAGGTTGAAATTGTTGGCGAGGAACAAAAACGACAGGAAGCTATGTCGAACCTGAGTTTTGCATTGTTGCTTTCGGTTATTTTGGTGTATATGGTTATGGCTTCACAATTCGAGTCATTTATACATCCTTTTACTATTCTTCTGACAATTCCACTTGCAGGCGTGGGTGCAGTTTGGGCATTCTTTATTCTTGGAATTCCGTTGAATATCATGGCTTATATAGGAATAATTATGTTAGCCGGAATTGCTGTTAACGATTCAATAATTCTGGTTGATGCAATTAATCAGTTTAAAGCAGCCGGAAAAACTTTGCGCGAGTCGATTATTAGTGCCGGAGAAAATCGTATCAGGCCTATAATTATGACAAGTATTACAACCATTCTTGCATTATTGCCGTTAACGATAGGTTTCGGCGAAAGTGCAGCTTTGCGTTCGCCAATGGCAATTGCAGTAATTGCAGGATTAATAACATCAACTACATTAACACTTATCGTAATTCCTTGTGTTTATTATGTTTTTGAGAGTGTTAAAGAAAGAATTGTTGGAATTACGAATTAAGAATTGAGATTTTGGAATTGAGATTTTAGAATTTAGAATAAAAGAAATGAATAAAGAGGAATTATTAGGAAGAACACGGCAATTTGCAGTCAAGGTTTTTAAACTTGTTGAAAGATTTCCTAAGTCAAAAGCTGCAGATGTTGTTGCTTATCAATTATTGAAATTCTCCTCTTCGGTAGCTGCAAATTACAGAGCTGTGAATAAAGCAAAATCAACAAATGATTTTATCAATAAGATGAAAATTGTATTGGAAGAATCAGACGAAAGTAATTTTTGGCTGACTTTTATTGAAGATATTCAATTAATTAAAGACGATTCTGATTTAAAATTTTTAATTAAAGAATCTGATGAATTTGTAGCAATTTTCACATCAGCAATAAAAACCCTAAATCAAAAATTTTAAATCTCAATTCTAAAATGAAAATTCTAAAATCTCAATTGAAAAATCTCAATTCTAAAATGTAAAATCCAAAATCCAAAAATGAATTTTATAATAAAGCGGAAAGTACTAATTGCCATGCTCTTTACGGGGCTGACCATGCTCGGTTATTTTTCTTACAAACAACTACCCGTTGAGCTTTATCCGAATGCTCAGATACCGTTTTTGTTTGTTCAGGTCGGAAGCATGCTCGAAGTTGATCCTGAATACATGGAAAATCAGGCAATAATCCCGCTTGAAGGAGCAATCGGGACACTTGAAGGAGTTGAGAAAATTGAGTCAAGCGCCGGACAGCAACAAGGAAGTATTCGGATTTCTTATCAACAATCTGTCAACATAAAATTTGCTTATCTGAAATTAGTTGAAAAAATTGATGAAGTAAAAAAGAATCTTCCTGAAGATTTTTTTGTTCAGGTATATAAATTTGACCTGGAGCAAATAAACACTATGTTTATGACAGTTCAGGCAAGAGGAAGCGGAGGAGTAAACCGTGTAAGGCAGGTGGTTGATCAGGAAATAATGAATAGAATCGAAAATATTGACGGCGTCTCAAATGCCGAAGTTTTCGGGGGAAGAGAAAAATCCATTGACATTATTCTTGATGAAGATGTTTGTAAAAGTTACGGGATTTCACCCGCTGATGTTCGATCGGCAATAAACCAAAACAGCCAGGCAAGAACTTTTGCCGGAAAAGTGTCGAAAAATGATCAATTGCATTTTGTTAACGTAATATCCGAATTTTCAAATATAAATGAAATCAATGAAGTTGTTGTAAAAAGCCAGGGCTCAATTAAATTAAAAGATATTGCTTCGGTTCATTTTGGTGTAAAAGAGCAAAATTCTTATAGTCGGGTAAATGGCAAAGAAGCCGTAACAATTCAACTATCACGTGATTCGCAAGCAAATATCATTGAACTTGCAAATGAAGTAAAAAAGCAAATAGATATAATAAATAAAGAGCTAAAGTCAAAAGATATTGAAATGGTTGTTCAGTATAATTCGGCTGAAACAATGGAGAAAAATATTGATTTGATCATTAGATTGGCAATTATCGGTGGAATATTGGCCATTTTCGTTCTTTGGATATTTCTCAAAAATTTCAGGCTTGTGATAGCCATTGCACTTGCCATACCGATTTCTGTTTATACGGCTTTCAATTTCTTTTATGCTTATGGCGTAAGCATTAACAGCCTGACCCTTTTGGGGATGGCTTTGGCAATCGGCATGCTTCTCGACAACAGCGTGGTTGTGCTCGAAAATATTTATAGGTTGGCATCGAAAAAAATCAACCCAGATATTGCTGTCGTTCAAGGAACAAAAGAAGTTTGGCGATCAATTTTTGCAGCAACATTGACAACAATAACCGTGTTTTTGCCCTTTGTATTTTCCACAAACTTTTTCATCGGATTATTAGGAAAACATATAGGTGTCTCAATTATTTCCACACTTTTAGTCTCACTTGCGGTAGCTCTGTTATTGATTCCGATGATAACCCATACTTTCCTGAAATGGAAAGGAAAAGCAATTCCTGTTCGATTCAAAAGCATTTCTTATCACAATAGGCTGATCCAAGTATATATGGTTTTATTGAAAACCTGTATGCGAAATCCCGGACGTACGATTCTCGGAGCATTAGGTGTATTCTTTATCAGTTTATTGGTTTGTGTTACAATAAGTGTTTCGTCAAACCAAGAACCTGAAATACGCGATTTGACTCTTTATGTAACAATGCCGGCAGGAACTATTCTTGAGAATACCGATTTACTGATAGCTGAGGCTGAAAAAAAGTTGGAAGACCTTGAAGAAAAAGAAGATGTAATTAGTCAGATTTACGAAGAAGAAGCGATGCTAACTATTTCTTTATTGGAAGATTATAACGATATTAGAAATATGTCGATTCCCGGAATTAAAAATGAAATACTTGAGCGGCTGTCTGACTTAAAACAAGCCGAATTCAGTTGGAATCCACCAAGCACAGGGCGACATTTTGGTAGTGGAGGTTTTGAAGAAGATGATGATTTTGGGAGAATACTTGGGATTGGAACTCAGCGTGAAAAAGTTGTGATTAAGGGGCAGGATTTTGATAAAATGCTGAATCTTGCCAACGATATAAAATATTATATTGAACAATTATCATCAATTGAACGAATTAACATCAGAATTCCGAATAAGCGGCCCGAACTTTTATTAAATTTTGACAAACAAACGATGGGGCTTTATGATATTCCGGTTTCTTCAGTACTTTCTGAGCTAAATTCATTTCCACAGGAATTTTCAAGTGGAGTAAAATTTAAACAGGGAAGCGATGAATATGATATCCAAATTAAAAGCATCGTAAAAAATGAGCAAAAAGAAAGAAATATCAGCGATTTGAAAACTCTTACTGTTAGAGGATTACAAGGCTCGCAATTCGAAATGCAAAACATTAGTAATTTTATTTTTACCGAGGGTTTATCAACTATAAAAAGAACAAATCAAGAAAAACAACTTGAATTGGTTTATGAATTTATTGATGAAATTAATGATGAAAAAGATTTACTTGAAGCTTCACGGCTTGAAGTTGATGAACTAATTGAAAATATAAATATCAGTTCGGAAATGGTAGTTGAAGTCATTCATGAAGAAGATGATCTCGGTGAGTTTGCTTTTCTGTTTTTAATGGCTTTTTTGTTGATTTACATGATACTTGCCTCGGTTTTTGAATCATTTTCTGTTCCAGTTGTGATGATGTTTTCTATCCCATTGGCTGCCGTTGGGTCTTTGATAGCATTGATTATCACCGGAAACTCAATAATGAATGCAAATGTTTTTACCGGATTTTTGATTCTATTGGGAATAGTTGTAAACAACGGAATTCTAATGATTGATTATTCAAGAGTCCTTCAAAAACGCGGATTTAACGAATCAAGAGCATTAATGATGGCCGGATTAGCACGAGTACGTCCAATTTTAATCACAGCCATTACTACTATTATTGCACTCATTCCACTCGCTATGGGAAAAGCTGAATATGTAACACAAATTGGTGTACCTTTTGCTGTTACTGTTATTGGCGGATTAACTTTAAGCACTTTGCTAACGCTTGTTTTCATTCCAACTCTTCATTCGGGTTTGCAAAAATCTCTATTTTGGATGAGACAGCAAAAAGTCTATATAAAAGTCATTCAAATTGTGCTGTGGATTGCAGGATCATATTATGTTTATATGGAAGTTGATAGCAGGATTTGGCAAATAATCGATTTTATTGTTCTTATTATTTCGGTTCCGGCTATTATATATTTTATCCAAAGCAGTATGCGTAAAGCAAGCGAAACGCTTATTGGCGAAAACGATCCTCTGAATATTGAAATCAGGAATCTGGTAAAAATTTATGATTGGGATAGCCGATTTAGTCGCGAATGGAAGTCGGGAATTAAAATCAGAAAACGCCTCGGAATTGAACATGAATTTAGTTCTATCAAAGATTTCGATTGTCTTTTGTGGCAATTGCCACTTGTAGGTTTTATTATATATTTTATTTATTTTCACTTAGAAAATGGCCTGTGGTATTTCATTCTTCCAATAATTTTATATTTAATTGGGGTGACTATTCTTGCTCCTGTCAGAAAGTATGCCGGAAATCTGAAAACACAAAAAAAGTTAAAATGGATTAGGCGTTTTATGATGTTGATTTGTAAACTGTTTTTCTGGGCTTTTCCGGCTTTCGCATTATTTTTATTTTATGAAAAATACGCTTTGGCAGGCTTAGTTCTTCCAATGGGTTTTTTATGGTATCTTGCTATTTTTATAAAAGTTACTTCAGATAATCTTTACAAAAATAAGGTTAAAATAAATAGAATAAAAGGAAAATTTAAAGGAATTAGAAAAGCCTTTTGTCGTTTTGTTTTGATAATTCCGATTATAGGTAAAAAGAAAACTCCTTTTAAGGCAGTAAAAAGTGTTTCCCTGAAAATTGAAAACGGGATGTTTGGATTGCTTGGGCCAAATGGTGCAGGGAAATCGACTCTGATGCGAATAATTTGTGGAATTTTGGAGCAAAGCTACGGACAAATTACAATTAACGGAATTGATGTTGCCGAAAAACGTGAAGAATTGCAAGGCTTAATTGGTTACCTGCCACAGGAATTTGGGATGTATGAAAACATGACTGCCTGGGATTTTCTGCATTATATGGGAATTCTTAAAAAGCTTTATGATAAAAAGAATAGAACCGAAAGAGTTGAATATGTGTTAAAAGCTGTTCATATGTTTGAAAACAAAAATGAAAAAATAGGTTCATTTTCGGGTGGCATGAAGCAGCGGATCGGTATTGCACAAATCTTATTGCATTTGCCGCGTATTTTGGTAGTTGATGAACCAACAGCAGGCCTCGACCCGAGAGAGCGTATTCGTTTTAGGAATTTACTGGTTGAACTTAGCCTTGAACGGATTGTAATTTTTTCAACTCATATCATTGAGGATGTAGCGAGTTCTTGTAAAAGAGTGGCTGTAATGAAAACAGGTGAAGTAAAATATTTGGGCGCACCAATCCAGATGGCTAAGAAAGCTGAAGGAAAGGTTTGGACTTTAAACATTCCGGCAGAAAAATTCGATGAACTTAAAAACGATTACGTGATTCTTCATCATATACGCGACGGAGAAAATATTAGAATTCGATGCCTTGCTGAAGAAGCTCCTACGGTAGAAGCCAGACAGGTAAAAGCTAACCTGGAAGATGCTTATCTTTATTTGTTAATGGAAAGGAAGATGTCGGAGGAGGTTTTAAAGGAATAAACAGGATGGACAAAATTATTTAGAATAGGAAAAATTAATGAAATACAACCCAAGTATCCACCACCGCAGCAGCATTCGCCTAAAAGGATACGATTATTCGCAGGAAGGATTGTATTTTATTACCGTATGCGTAAAAAACAGGAAATGTTTATTCCGCAAAATTGAAAACAGGGAAATGATATTAAATGATGCAGGGAAAATGGTTGAAAACCAATGGTTGATATTACCACAACGATTCCCAAATATCAAATTGCATGAATATATCGTCATGCCCAATCATTTCCATGCCATATTGGAAATCGTAGGGGCAACCCTTGTGGTCCTCCAAAACGATGTGGTCGCCCCAAATAACAACGATAATGACAATTCCCAAAAAGGGCAACCACAAGGGTGTGCCCCTACGGAAACCACAAACAAAAAAACGTTGGGTGATATGGTTGGTGCGTTTCAATCCATTACCACCGTTGATTACATCCGTGGTGTAAAAAACAACAATTGGCAAACATTTGATGGTAAATTATGGCAACGGAATTATTGGGAACGCATTATCCGAAACAAACAATCATATCAACAAATATCAGAATATATCATAAGCAATCCATCGAATTGGACAGACGATAAATTCTATACATCATGATAAGAATTAACGAAAATGGCCTTGCCTAAATATATTGATCAAAACCCGAAACCCATGAAACAAAAAGACCGACTCCAACTAATATATAGCAGCATAATCTATAACCTTAAAATAGTGTTTGGGAATAAATTCATTTATTTTTTAATTGCTGCATTTGCATTTTTTTTGATGGTAATCGGGATAATGCTATTTTCCGACTCAGATCCAAGTGATGAAGACATTTTCGGTACTCTGATTTTTCCGGGTATTTTGATCTTATTTTATCCCGTTATCTTCAATATTCAAAATGATAAAGACTCTCGCATGCTCGAAATTGTTTTCGGAATACCCAATTATCGTTATAAAGTTTACCTTGTTCGTTTTGCAATAAGCATGGTGTTATTGTTTGTTTTTCTTGTATTTATGGCTTGGTTTTCAGTATTTGCAATTGTGCGAATACCTGTTTTTTATATGGTTTATGAGCTCATGTATCCCTTATTTTTTCTGGCAAGCCTATCTTTTTTATTTTCAACCTTAGTGAAAAACGCAAGCGGAACGGCTGTAATTATGGTAATTATCGGATTGTTCTTCTTTATAATGGCTGAACCTTTAGAGCACAGCAAGTGGAATATTTTCCTGAATCCCTTTAATGAGCCGACAGACATTAGTCATACAGTTTGGAAAAATATCCTTTATCAAAATCGCCTTATGCTTGTCATCGGCTCAGTTGTTTCACTTTTATGGGCAATGATCAATTTGCAGAAAAGGGAGAAATTTGTTTAGGATGAGATGAGGTTTCAAAACTAATAGCAAAAATAATTAAAATTTTACAACTAAAGTTCGTGAATATTCAGCAATCTATGACTTAAGCCGTGGGTAAAAGAAACAATCCTCCTAAGCAACCTTATCAATTATATCCTCTTCAACTTTTAGATTATCAATAATAAAAAGCTGTCGCTGCGGAGTGTTTTTTCCCATATAAAATGAAAGAATGTCGGCAATCGAAGATGTGCGTTTTAGAAGGATAGGGTCGAGCCGGATATTTGCTCCGATAAAATGCTTGAATTCATCAGGTGAAATTTCACCAAGTCCCTTAAAGCGTGTGATCTCGGGATTTTTTCCAGTTTTAAACATTGCTTTTTCTTTTTCTTTATCAGTATAACAGTAGAAGGTTTTCTGCTTATTTCTTACCCTGAAAAGCGGTGTCTGGAGAATGTATAAATGACCGGTTTTGACTAGGTCGGGATAAAATTGCAGGAAAAAAGTAAGTAATAAAAGCCTGATGTGCATACCATCTACATCGGCATCAGTAGCTATCACAATGTTATTATAACGAAGATTATCCAAACCATCTTCAATGTTTAATGCCGACTGAAGCAAATTGAACTCATCATTTTCGTAAACAATTTTTTTGCTTAAGCCATAACAATTCAATGGCTTTCCTTTGAGGCTAAATACAGCCTGTGTTCTTACATTTCTTGATTTGGTGATAGAGCCGCTGGCAGAATCACCCTCGGTTATGAATAAAGTTGACTCAAGTCGATTTTCGTGATTTGAATGTAAATGAACCTTACAATCACGAAGTTTCTTATTGTGAAGGCTTGCCTTTTTTACGCTTTCTCTCGCCAGTTTTTTAATTCCGGCCATTTCTTTTCTTTCTTTTTCCGATTGCTGAATTTTTGTTAAAAGCGCTTCGGCAGTCTCAGGATTTTTATGCAAATAATTATCAAGATTTCGCTTGACAATGTCGTTGATATAATTTCTTATAGTCATGCCTTCTGGGGCAATATGGCTTGAACCCAATTTGGTTTTTGTCTGCGATTCAAATACCGGTTCCTCAACCTTAAGGCTTATTGCTGCAAGAATTGACGAACGCACATCACTTGTTTCAAAATCTTTATTGTAGAACTCCCTGATAGTCTTTACGATTGCTTCACGAAAAGCGGCTTGATGAGTGCCTCCCTGAGTTGTATTTTGCCCATTCACAAACGAATAATATTCTTCGCCATATTGTTTTGAACTATGAGTGAAAGCAAATTCCAAATCATCTTCGGTAATATGTATTATTGGGTATATAACTCCTCCGTTTCCGTTGATATTTCTTTGTAAAAGGTCTAATAAACCGTTTTTTGCATGAAAGCGTTCGCCATTGAACCATATCGACAAACCATTGTTAAGAAATGCATAATTCCAAAGCATTTTTTCGACGTATTCGGAAATATAATGAAAGTTGCCGAAAATTTCGGTGTCGGGCAAAAAGCTGATAATTGTTCCCTGCTTTTCTTCACACGCTTGATTGGGCTGATCTTGAATAATTTCGCCTCTGTTGAATTCAACTATTTTTGTTCGGCCTTCTCTGATTGATTGAACCTTGAAAAATGATGTCATGGCATTAACTGCTTTTGCACCAACACCATTCAAACCAACAGCTTTTTTAAAAACTTTTGAATCGTATTTTGCTCCCGTATTTATTTTTGAAACACAATCGACTACTTTTCCCAAAGGCATTCCTCTACCGTAATCCCTGATAATAACCTCTCTGCCTCTGATATTCAATTCTATATTTTTCCCATGGCCCATAACAAATTCATCAATTGAATTATCGATGATTTCTTTTATCAACACATAAATACCGTCATCCGGTGAAGCTCCGTCGCCAAGCTTACCGATATACATTCCGGGACGTAATCTTATATGTTCCTTCCAATCAAGCGATTTAACACTGTCTTCGTTATAGTTTTCCGGCATATTATTTTTTTAAGCTGCAAAAATACTCATAACAATTCTAAATTTTGATGCTTTTAAAATTATTTATCAAACACTTATTGTTAATAACTTTACAAGAACTGAAAGAAGAGATGGAGTGGTGGAGTGGTGGAGTAATGGAAGGATGGAGTAAAGGTTAGGTAAGGGATGGCATCACTCAGGATTGATGATTCTTAATTGATTATTGAAAATAGAAACTTCTTGGTCTATCACATCAATCATAAATCCTTTTACCATAATAAAACTGCCCACACTCAATACCGTTAAAATTAGCTACTTTTGGAAGGAATGCCCATTTCTCGAACCCCATTTTTTCTAAAAGTTTTATGCTTGCAATATTTCGGTCGAGAAGTATTGCAAAAAGATTTTTAAATCCATATTCAGGTGATTTTGCAATTATTAGATTCATCAATTTTGTACCAATACCCGTTTTTTGATAATCTTTTCTAATGAAGTAACTTACTTCTGCCGTTTGTTTTAAAGCAAGTCTGCCTGGCCTGTACGGACTTAAAGCAATCCATCCTATAACTTCCCCGTTTATTTCAGCAACAAAAACCGGGTAGTTCTCTTTTACATGATCTTTAAACCATTTTTTTCTTTTTGAGATTGACACAGGTAAAATGTCAGCAGTCGATATTTTTGAAGGAATTGATTGATTATAAATGTCATTAATTGAAACAATGTCGTCAAAAGTTGCTTCTCTGATTTTCATTTTGGTATTTATTTTTTTAACGAATCTCTTATTTCTCTTAATAGTAAAATTTCTTCAGGTGTTGCTTTTGGCTTAGTTTCCTTTTGTTTATGCAATTTATTAATTTGTCGGATTAAAAGAAAAACAGTAAATCCAATTATTAAAAAACTGATAATCGTATTTAAAAATAAGCCGTATTTAATCACTACAGCTTCAGATGTTTCTGTAGCAGCCTTTAAGGTAACTCCTAAATCTGAAAAATTTATCCCTCCCGTAATTACCCCAATCGGCGGCATAATTATGTTTGCAACTAACGAACTAATTATCTTACCAAAAGCTGCACCAATTACAATACCAATAGCCATGTCGATAACATTGCCGCGTAAAGCAAATTTTTTAAATTCCTGATAAACACTCATATTTAATATTTTTTCTTTGGTTAATAAAAACTCTAAAATACGAAGATTTTTATTCGGGTGCGTTTTGTATTGTAAAAACATTTATTATTTAATGCACAATCTATTGAGCTTTATTGTTATTTAATTGACATTCAGTCATTATTCGATTTTCATTTGCTTACTTATTTCCCATATTTCCAGTATCTCCACTATTCCCCTAATCTCTCATTAAAACCATTGACAATCAAACCAAACTTTTTCATTACAAATATTCCTCATTTTCAATTAACAATTCTTAACAAAAGGTTTAACATATTTTAACATAAAGCCCCGAGAATCATAAAATATGATGATTTATATTTGCGTTTTAAAGATTAAAATTTTAAAGTACTATTATGCAAACTAATATTAAAGAATTAAACGAAAGAATAGAGAAAGAAAGTGCTTTTGTTGACATGATTAACATGGAAATGCACAAGGTTATCATCGGGCAAAAGCACATGATTGAACGTCTGTTAATCGGAATGTTGTCCAATGGCCATATTTTACTTGAAGGAGTTCCCGGGCTTGCCAAAACATTAGCCATCACTTCGCTTGCAAAATCAATTGAAGCAAAATTCAGCAGAATACAATTTACACCCGATCTTTTACCTGCTGACTTAATCGGAACATTGATCTATAGTCAGAAAAAAGAGGAATTCATTGTAAGAAAAGGACCCGTTTTTGCAAACTTTATACTCGCCGACGAAATTAATCGTTCGCCTGCAAAAGTGCAAAGTGCTTTGCTTGAAGCTATGCAGGAAAGACAAGTTACAATTGGTGATAAAACTTATCCTTTACAAGAACCTTTTCTGGTTTTGGCGACTCAAAACCCGATTGAACAGGAAGGAACTTATCCCTTGCCTGAAGCTCAGGTTGACCGTTTTATGTTGAAAGTTGTAATCAGTTACCCCGAAAAAGAGGAAGAAAAAGCAATTATCAGGCAAAATATTACTAATACTTTTGCTACCACAAACCAGGTATTGAATACTACTGATATTATCAAAGCAAGGGAAGTTGTTAGAGAAGTTTATCTTGACGAAAAAATTGAAAATTATATTACCGATATTGTTTTCTCCTCACGCTATCCGGCTGAATATAAATTGAAAAAATTCGATGGCTTGATAAATTACGGAGCCTCGCCTCGTGCAAGTATCAATCTTGCGCTCGCAGCTAAAGCTTATGCTTTTATCAAACGACGCGGTTATGTGATTCCTGAAGATATTCGGGCAGTAGCAAACGATGTCATGCGTCATAGAATTGGTTTGACTTATGAAGCCGAAGCTGAAAATATTACTACCGAAGATATTATTAATGAAATTCTTAACACAGTTGAAGTGCCTTAATAGATTTTGGAGTTTAGATTTAAGAATTTAGATTTAAGCCGCTAATTAAAAATAGTAAATCAAAAATTAAAAATAAAGAGTGGAAACTGCTGAAATATTTAAAAAAGTAAGAAAGATTGAAATAAAAACCCGGGGATTGTCCAATCAAATTTTTTCGGGGCAATATCATAGCGTGTTTAAAGGTAGGGGGATGGCTTTCAGCGAAGTTCGGGAGTATCAATACGGCGATGATATCAGAAATATCGACTGGAATGTTACAGCACGGTTTAATCATCCTTATATTAAAATTTTTGATGAAGAACGCGAACTAACAGTAATGTTGTTGATTGATGTTAGTGGTTCAAATGAATTCGGAACTCAAAAACTTCTAAAGGAGGAGATGATTACTGAAATAGCTGCTGTTTTGGCATTTTCGGCAATTCAAAATAATGATAAAGTCGGAGTGATTTTTTTCAGCAACAAGATTGAAAAATTCATCCCTCCAAAAAAAGGAACTTCGCATATTCTAAGGATTATCCGTGAATTAATTGATTTCAAACCCGAAAATCGTGAAACAAATATTGCTGAAGCATTAAGATATTTAACCAATGTTATTAAAAAACGTTGTACGACTTTTGTGCTTTCCGACTTCATTGATAAAAATTTTGACGATGCAATCAGAATTGCAAACAAAAAACATGATCTGATAGCAGTTAGGATTTATGATAAAAGAGAAACAGAAATACCAAATGTAGGTTTAATTCAGGTTAAGAATGCTGAAACCGGAAAAAAAATGTGGGTT
Organism: uncultured Bacteroidales bacterium; assembly: GCA_964494265.1. GTDB lineage: Bacteria > Bacteroidota > Bacteroidia > Bacteroidales > JAEINX01 > JAEINX01. The sequence continues at coordinate 15,680 of CAZBSL010000001.1, read as the reverse complement.
GATACCGCTGATCAAAAAGTAAGAAGAAACTTTATGAATTGGGCAATGGAAAAAGATAAATATCTCACCGAAATTTTTAGTAGAAGCGGTGTTGATGTTGCAAAAATTAGAACCGATCAGGATTATGTTAAACCTTTGATTAGTATGTTTAAAAAGAGGGAAGCGAGGATTTGATTAATAAATCGGGATTAATAATGAGTATAATCATCCTGTTTTTGAAAACAATATAATAATAAATTAAAGCAGTATGTGAATTTGTTCAAATTGAATTACAAATGATAAAAAAAAATAA
>CAZBSL010000001.1:13220-15288 GCA_964494265.1 uncultured Bacteroidales bacterium | reverse complement strand
TTAAAGCAGTATGTGAATTTGTTCAAATTGAATTACAAATGATAAAAAAAAATAAAATATCAAATTTAAAAACTATATTATTTCTGATACTAATAGTTGTCGGTAATTTAAGTTTTGCACAATCAACTTATGTGAGTGCTGATCTGGATTCTACAGCTATACTTATCGGTGATCAAATAAATTTGAATTTAAAAGCATCATTTCCGGCAGATAATAAAATTTTGTGGCCACAACTCAATGATACAATTATCAAGGATGTTGAAATTATTGGGAAGTCAAAAATTGATACAATTTTGTCTGATGATAAATCATATAAAACTCTTTTACAGAAAATTAAAATAACATCATTCGATTCCGGATTTTATGAAATTCCACCGTTTCATTTTGAATATTCCAAACCCGGCGATACTGTAAAATTTTCGTTAGAAACCTATCCTTTATATCTTGAGGTTTACACAATTGTCGTGGATACAACTAAGGGAATTTTTCCAATTAAAGGGCCTGTAAAAGCACCTTTTACATTTAAAGAAATTTTACCATGGATTATAGGGGGTGCGATTGCTTTATTAATAATTGCATTTTTAATTTATTATATGATAAAACGCAAAAAGCATGAGCCATTATTCAAAGCAAAACCTAAGCCTAAATTGCCTGCTCATATTATTGCTTTAAATGCTTTGGAGAATCTGAGAAAGGAAAAATTGTGGCAAAGCGGAAAAGTTAAAGAATATCATACAACTTTGACGGATATTATCAGAAGGTATCTTGAAGAAAGATTCGATATAAATGCAATAGAAATGACTACCGATGAAATTTTATCGGCTGTGAAAAATGTTCAATTATCCGATGAACTGAAAGTCAAACTTAAAGAGATGTTGGTTTTAGCCGATCTGGTGAAATTTGCCAAAGAAAAACCTTTACCTGCTCAACAAGATTTAAGCTTAATTAATGCAATAGCATTTGTTAGAGAAACAATTGAAAGAATTGAAATAGCTTCGGAAAAACTGAATTCGGAAAAATCCGAGCTTGAAAAAAATAGTAAAAATGTTTAGAGAAATAGAATTTGCTCAACCATATTTTCTGTACCTTTTAATAATAATTCCTTTATTATGTGTTTGGTATTGGTACAAAAGAAATAAATACAAACCTGATATTCAACTTTCAACAACTGCCGGTTTTGAGAATACTCCTTTAAGTTTACGACAAAGGCTTTATCACGGTCTATTTGTTATCAGAATGTTGGCCATTGCTTTATTGATAGTTGCTTTTGCCCGCCCACAAACAAGCTCAAGTAGCCAGGATGTAACCATCGAAGGTATCGACATTGTTATGTCAATTGATATTTCGGGAAGTATGTTAGCCGAGGATTTTAAACCAAACCGTTTGGAAGCAGCAAAAAATGTTGCCTCCGAATTTATTCAGGGCAGGCCAAACGATAGGGTAGGGCTTGTGGTTTTTAGTGGCGAAACTTTTACGCAATGCCCTTTGACTACAGACCATGCAGTTATCAGAAACCTGTTTAAAGATATTAAAAGCGGTATGATAGAAGACGGAACAGCAATCGGCGATGGTTTGGCAACATCGGTTAATCGTTTAAAAGACAGTAAAGCAATCAGTAAAGTAATTATTCTTCTAACCGATGGCGTAAATAATATGGGAGCCCTTGACCCGCTTTCGGCTGCCGAAATAGCGAAATTATACGGTGTTAGAGTTTATACTATCGGAGTTGGCTCACTTGGTACGGCCCCTTACCCTGTTCAAACTCCTTTCGGTAAAAAATATCAAGATATGGAAGTTCAAATTGACGAAGCCCTTTTGAAAGAAGTTGCTCAACTTACCGATGGTAGATATTTTAGAGCAACCAGTAATAAAAAACTTCGTGAAATTTATGGTGAGATTGACAAACTCGAAAAATCAAAAATAGATGTAACCGAATTCAAAAAGATGAAAGAAGAATATCTAATTTTTGCCTTAATAGCAATGATTTTATTTGCTTTCGAAATTATTTTAAGAAATACAATTTATAAAACAACACCATAGCAAGATGCAAGATGCAGGATACAAGATA
>CAZBSL010000001.1:0-13120 GCA_964494265.1 uncultured Bacteroidales bacterium | reverse complement strand
AATACAATTTATAAAACAACACCATAGCAAGATGCAAGATGCAGGATACAAGATACAGGATACAAGATATTGGATACAAGATATTGGATACAAGATGCTTTCGACTTACATCAATTCATGCTTCAAATGATAGTTTATAATAAAACAAAACAACAAAAATGATACGATTTGAACATATATATTTTCTTTACGGATTATTATTTATTCCTGTTTTTATTCTGTTATTCAGTTTGATGTTAGCATGGAAGAAAAAAACCATAAAGAAATTCGGTGAGGTTTCAATAATAAAACAATTGATTCCTTTTACCTCGAAAAGCAAACCTATTTTGAAATTTGTTTTGATGATGCTTGCTTTTATTTTTTTGATTCTCGGACTTGCAAACCCGCAAATTGGTTCAAAATTGGAAAAAATTGAACGCAAAGGAATTGATATTGTGATTGCTATTGATGTTTCAAACAGCATGCTTGCACAAGATATAAAACCAAGCAGGCTTGAAAGTGCCCGACATGCAGTTTCTAACTTGATTGATAAACTTAATAACGACAGAATCGGGATCATTGTTTTTGCCGGAAAAGCTTTTGTTCAGCTACCCATTACAACCGATTATGCTGCAGCAAAATTGTTTTTATCAACAATAACACCGGATATTGTCCCAACTCAAGGTACAGCAATTGGCGATGCAATTCAGCTTGCAATTAATTCATTCAACGATAACGATCATAGCAAAGCCATTATAATAATTACTGATGGTGAAAATCACGAGGGAAATGCAATGCAAGAAGCTCAAGCCGCTGCCGAACTCGGAATATCAATTTATACAATTGGAATGGGATTACCCGACGGAGGGCCTATTCCGATTTATAATGAATTTAATAATCAGGTTGGTTTTAAAAAGGATAATCAAAATAATACTATAATAACTAAACTAAACGAACCTATGCTTCAGCAAATTGCACTTGCAGGAAATGGAAGCTATGTTAGAGCAAATAATTCACAGGCAGGTTTAGATAAAATATTTAAAGAAATCAACAAGCTTGAAAAAACTGAGTACGAAAGTAAAATGTTTTCCGATTATGAAGACAGATTCCAGTATTTTCTTGCTGTTTCTTTGCTGTTTATGATAATCGAATTTCTTATTTATGAAAAGAAAAGTATGTTAATGATGAAAATAAAATTATTTGACAGATAATTTGTTTAATAAAACTATGTTAATATTGATATAACAATGAAAAATTTACTGACAGCAGCCGCCATCATCCTTTTATTTTCAATTCAGGGATTTTCACAAAACGAAAATACATTGATTCGTGAAGGAAATAAACTCTACGATGAAAAAAAATATCCTGAAGCTGAAATTGAATACCGAAAATCATTGGAGGTTGCTCCTAAATCATTCAAAGGAAATTTTAACCTTGCAGATGCTTTATACGAGCAAAAAAACTATGAAGAAGCATCGAAAATGTTTAACGATATTGCTTCACAAAAAACAAGTAAAAAAGTAAAGGCTGAAGCTTATCATAATCTTGGAAACTCATTGTTAGACCAGCAGAAAATTGAAGAAAGTATTGATGCTTATAAAAACGCTCTCAGAAATAATCCTAATGATAAAGAAACAAAATATAATCTTGAATATGCTAAACAATTGCTAAAAAAACAGCAGCAACAACAAGATCAAAATAAGGATAATAAAGATCAAGAAGACAAAGAAAAGAAAGACGAGAATAAAGAAGAAAAAGAACAAAACAAGGATAAACAAGATCAAAATAAGGATCAACAGGATAAAAACGAAGATAAGAAAGACGAAAATAAAGATAAGCAGGATCAGCAAAATCAGGATAAAAAAGATCAACAAAAAAAAGATCAACAGCAGCAGCCTCAGCCTAAAGAAATTTCAAAAAAGGACGCTGAACGTATGTTACAAGCTTTGAAAAATAGTGAAAAAGAAACTCTTGAAAAGCTTAAAAAAGCCAAAGCCGCAAAAGCTCAAAGAGTAAAAATTGAAAAGGATTGGTAAATGAAAACACTTAAAAAATATAACAGATTTCAACGATTAACCCGGATAAGGCTTTATTAAATTTAAATCAAAATGGAATTGATAATATGTAAAAATTAGTGTAAACTGTGGCGAAAAAATTGAACATAAGTTTTAAATTTGCACAAGCATAATAAAATGAAGAAGTACTTTTTATTAATATTTTCAATATTTACAATATTCTCAAATGGCTTATTTGCCGAAGATATTGTTTTTTCAGCTGAAGCCAAACGTGTGGTTAAAATTGGCGAAATGTTTAACTTAACATTCACATTAAACGCACAGGGAAAGCAATTTAGGGGGCCAAAAATTGAAAATTTTAAAATTATTTCAGGCCCAAATACTTCAAGCAATTCAAGTATCAGGTTTATTAACGGTAGTATGTCGCAATCGGTAACATACACTTTTTCTTATGTTTTGGAAGCCGTTGAAGCAGGTAGTTTCTCCATTCCTTCAGCTTCAATTGTTGTTGATAAAGAAAAAATTTCATCGAATCCATTGACCATAAAAGTTATTAGGTCTCAAAATAATAAGCCTCAGACAAAGCCACAAAATAAAAAACAAAGTAACCGAAGGCCTAAAAGCAGCCGACAAAGAAATCAAAACCAAAACACTTCAAAAGGGAAAAATGTTTCTGTAAATAATAAAGATGTGTTTTTGAAGGCTTTGATCAGTAAAAAAAATCCTTTTCAGGGAGAGCAAATTGTAGTTACTTATAAAATTTATACAAAAGTTCCATTGTCAAATATTGGCATAAACAAACTTTCGTCATTTCCCGGATTTTGGTCCTATAATTTATTAAAAGATAAGGGTCGTCTTAATCAATACAATGAATCCATTGGTGGTGAAGAATATGTGGTTGCCGATTTAAAGAAAACCGCATTAATTCCGGTAAAAAGCGGCAAGTTAAAAATTGAGGCTCTCGAAATGGAATGTGTGGCTCAAATCAGGTCGAAAACCCAAAGGAGAAGAAACGATCCTTTTTTCGATAGTTTCTTCAACGATCCTTTTTTTGGTTCATATCAAAATGTTGAAAAAAACGTAATCTCTGAAGCCTTAGAGGTTGATGTAAAACCACTGCCATTACGCGATAAACCTGTGGATTTTGGTGGTGCTGTCGGTGACTTCAATTTCAAATCAAGCATTGATAAAAGCGATTTAAAGGTTAATGAGGCCTTAACATTAAAACTTACGGTTTATGGTGAAGGAAACATCGAACTTATTGATAAATTCAATATTAGTTTTCCTCCTGATTTTGAGGTTTATGATCCTAAGATCACTAAAAAAATAATCCCTGCTGAAGGTGGAATTACCGGACGCCGGATTTTTGAATACCTGATTATTCCGAGAAATGCCGGTGAATTTATTATCAAACCGATTAATTTTTCATTCTTTAATCCGAAAACAAAAAAGTACAATACTATTTCTTCTCCTCAATACTTAATCAAAGTCGAAAAAGGAAATGATGAACCCCAGAGTATAACTTTTACGGGTGCTAATAAAGAAGAAATTAAATACATTGGAAGCGACATCAGGCATATAAAATCTCCACCCTATAAATTGAAAAAATCAGGAGTATTTTTATTTGGTTCGGGTTTATTCTGGATATCTTTAATTACCCCATTCATTATTTTTATTCTGATAATTATAATTTGGAAAGATCAGATTAAAAAGAGAAGCGATATTGTTTTAATGAAAAACAAAAAAGCTACAAAAGTATCACGGAAACGATTGAAAAAAGCTCACGATTTTTTAAAGGCTAATAAAAAAGAAGAGTTTTTTATAGAAGTTTCACAAGCACTTTGGGGATATTTAAGTGATAAATTCAGTATTCCGATTTCGGAGCTATCAATTGATTCTGTTAACGAGGCATTATTGAAAAAGGATGTTAAAGAAGAAATAATTAAACGTTTTATTGAGACTCTAAATAATTGTGAATTTGCACGTTTTGCTCCAGGCGATAGTTCAAAAAATATGGATAATATTTATAAGGAAGCATTAGAAATAATAATTAAAATTGAAAAGGAATTGAAATGAAAAAAGTAATATTCACTTTAATTATTTTTGTTTTTTGCCTAAGCCTTAATGCGGGGGAGATAAGCGATTCTTTGATTTTAAATGCTAATAAAGAATATTCGGAGGGCTTGTATAACAATGCAATTGAAAGTTATATGAGTCTTGTTGATAGCGGATATGAATCCCCGAAATTATTTTATAACCTGGGAAATGCATATTTCAAGATTAATGAAATGGCTCCCGCTATTTTATATTACGAAAAGGCAAAAACACTTGATCCGAATGATAGAGATATCAATTTCAATTTGAATATTGCAAGAAGCAAGATACCCGATAAAATTGAATCGGTTCCTTTTTTATTTTACGTAAAATGGTGGAATTCAATTTATAATTTATTTTCATCAAATACACTTGCGATGATTTGTGTGCTATCATTCGTTATCACTTTAATTTTACTGGCAATATATTTCCTTTCAAATGTATTTATTTATCGAAAACTTTCATTTTGGTTTGGGATATTGTTTTTCGTTTTTTCAATAACATCCTTCATCCTTTCATATCAGAAATATAATTTCTTCAGTACAAAGCAACAGGCAATTGTTTTTACGCCCACAATTACTATTAAAAGTTCGCCCAACCAAAATAGTGTTGATTTATTTGTGATGCACGAAGGTTCAAAAGTTCAAATCATCCAACACCTCGGCGAATGGTATGAAATCAGAATTGCAAACGGCAGCGTTGGTTGGCTGAAAGCTTCCGATGTTAGAACAATTTAGACATAAAACTGTTAAGCTCCTGTTTTCTTTCCTGCAACATTTTATCAAAAACCTCGTGAGTTTATAACCGGACTTTTCGGTTAAAGTAATTTTAAAAAATCAATGTTTTTAAAAAAGTAAGTATATTTGAATAATTAATGATTATATAAATTATTGAATAATCTTTTTTATGCAATTAAATTAAACAATTAATAATTAGATTTTTATGAAAAATATATTATTTTTCGCTATACTTATGATAATGATTTCAATAACATATTCGTGTTCAAGACATTCGGCAAAGCTTGTTAAAAATTCAAAGCAAACAATATCCGAAAATACAAGTAATTCAGGGCCTCCTTGTATTGTATATAAGACAAATAGCGATTTCGATGAATTAGTTCCGGTAATACTTAATGATCAAAAAACAGAAATTATTTCTTATCCGGCAGTTAGTGATATTTATTATAAAGGGAATTTTGCTTATCCGACCAAACTTTCAGATGGATTTTTATTAGACAATAGAGGAATTGACAAAAATGTTGCTTTTCTGAAGCTTACATATGAGGAATATTCAAAATTGAAAAACACTCCTTCAACTGAGGAGTTAAGAAAAATGATAGTTTCTGACAATCCTTTGAAGGAAATGTATAGTTGCGGCAGTAAATATAAATACAAAAATCTAATAGAAAGTATTGATAATATAATAAAAAACAATGAATTAAACAAGTGCCTGAAAATAAAATAATGTAAACAGAATGACTAAATTTTAAAATTAGTGTATAAATCCCTAAAAAATAAGTAACAAAAATCTATGCCCATAAAATCAAAAAAGTTCGGTGCTTTTGCAGGTGTTTTCACACCATCGATACTTACTATACTTGGTGTGATCATGTACTTACGACTTGGTTGGGTTGTAGGAGAAGCAGGTTTGTACGCTGCAATCGGGATAATTTTATTGGCTCATGTAATTTCTATTTCAACCGGATTAAGTATTTCGTCGATTGCAACAGATAAAAAAATCAAAATCGGTGGAATTTATTATATGCTTTCCCGCAGCCTTGGATTGCCGATCGGCGGTTCAATAGGGATAACTTTATTTGTTGGAACAGCTTTGAGTATTTCATTATACATTGTAGGTTTTTGCGAGAGCTTTTTGTCGCTCGAAATTATTCGTGATTTTTTAGGAATTGGTCAAACCATTAACGACATACGAATTGTCGGGACTATAGTAATTATTGTTCTTGTAATTATAGCATTTATAAGCACCTCGCTTGCTATCAAAACACAATTCATCATTTTGGCTGCCATTGCATTATCTTTAATATCAATATTCATGGGATTTTTTCTAAATACCGAATTTCACCCTGAAGAAATTCTCTTAAGCTCATCAAATAATGATATTCCTCTTGAACGGATTTTTGCAATATTTTTTCCGGCTGTAACCGGATTTACGGCCGGCGTTGCTATGTCAGGCGATTTAAAAAATCCCAAAAAAGCCATTCCATTTGGAACACTTTCGTCTATACTTGTCGGTTTAATAGTATATTTAGGCTTTGCTTTTGGATTAGCATATTTTGTCAATCGCGACATGCTGACCACGGATTATAATTTTCTATTGAAGATTGCATATTTTTCACCATTAGTTATTGCAGGTATTTGGGGAGCAACATTATCCTCAGCCCTCGGTGGGATATTAGGCGGCCCGAGAATTTTACAAGCAATATCATTCGATAGAATCACACCTAAAATTTTTAGTAAAACTTACGGTAAAAATAATGAACCAAGAAATGCTTTGATTTTAACATTTTTTATTTCTGAAATTGGTATTCTTATTGGTGACTTGGATATTATTGCACGCTTAGTTACAATATTTTATATTTCCGCCTATGGATTCATAAATCTTGCTTATACCCTCGAAAGCTGGGCAAGTACCGATTTTAGGCCAAGTTTTAGACTTTCAAAATGGGTTGGAATAATTGGATTTATAGCATGTTTTGCCGTTATGTTTAAATTGGACACTTTGGCAATGGCGGGTGCTTTTGTGATCTTTATCGGTTTGTATTATATTATTAGAAAAAAGGGATTGCGTCTCGATTTGGGGGATGTCTGGCAGAGCGTTCGTTCCTCGATGATTCGTTCGATTCTAAAAAAAATGGATAGGAAAGAACTCGAAGAACGCAACTGGAAACCTAATATTATTTTATTTAGCGGGAGTGCAAATGTTAGAAAGTATTTGGTAGATTTTGGGAAGTATCTTGCCGGAAAACATGGCTTTTTATCTATTTTTGAGTTGATTGAAAATAAATCGGCAAAAGTTCTTTTTCCAAAACATAAACAATCGGTCGCAACGGAAGAAAATCAATTATATGACGGGATTTTTATGCGACGACAAGCTTGTAAGGATATTTATGAGGGGATGGAAGTTATTGCCAACACCTATGGATTTTCAGGTGTTGAGCCAAATACGGTTTTATTCGGTTGGGCAGGACAAAGCAAAAATCCCATTCGTTTTGCTAAAACAATTAAAACACTTTCCGATCTCGATTTAAATATTTTAATGCTTAATTATAATCAGGAGAAAGGCTTTGGAAAGAAAAAGTTAATCGATATTTGGTGTAGGGGAGGAGGAAACAACGGTAGCCTTGTTCTTTCGTTGGTTAAATTTCTTTGGTTATCGGAAGAATGGAGGAATGTAAAAGTCAGATTATTAATAATTAACCCCAAAAACGATGAAAAGGATATTCTTCTTACGGATGCCGACAAGGTTCTTGAAACCCAGCGGATTTCTGCCGAAGTCATAATCATCAATAACCAAATCGAGCAAAAACCTGTTCGCGAGATCATTAAAAATAAATCATCTAATTCCGATCTTGTGTTCCTCGGTATTCCCCCGATAATTGAAGGTAAAGAACATCGTTTTAGTGATGATGTGATAAAACTTTGTTTAGACAATACAAGTGTAGTTTTTGTTAAGGCTTCGTCATATTTTCAGGAACTTCAGATTGGTATAAAAACCGAAAACATCATCCATGATATTCGACTCGGGCAGGAAAATAATTTGGTAATTAAAAACGAATCGGATATCCCCGATCTTTCACTCCCCGAAAAAAATATTTTAAGAGAGCAAATCTCAAAACTAAATACAAACCTTTTAAGAGTAAATAATAGTTTTTTTGATTCCTTCCTGAAAGAACTTTTTGAATTTCATGCAAAAACAATAGATGCCTTGTCTTCATCCGCTTTAGAAAGTTTCAAGCAAATTCAGCAGCAAAACTCAGACAGATCAACATTTATTCTCCAACAAAATATTATAAAATTTCATAATTCTTATTTATTCAAGACACGAAAAGTACTTGATGAATTTGAAAAAAATATCTTAAATAAGCAAAAAGATTTAATATCGGAAGGGATAAGTTTTTTAAAAAATGATATCGAAAAATTAATTAATTCTTTACCGGAAAATTTGGAAATTGAATATTCTGCTGACGAACTAAAGACTTCAAAAAATGATTGTTTTAGTTTGAAAATATTTAAGCTTTCAAAACGATTGAAAAGAAAATATAGCAGTAAACCGGCAAAAAATAAAATTAAGTATAAAAAAATAAGCGAGGCATTTCTGCATAATAATCTTTATGAATCTTTATTCGAGGCATTTAAAAATTGGAGTTTAATCACTCTTCAATTTACAGTTGAAATTCAAAAATTTAACCAGTCGGTGTCTAATGGTTTTCTGTCTTTGGAAAAAAAATCAACCAAAGCAGCTTTTAGTGAGACAACAATTAATAATGAAATTGAAAGAATCTCGCAATCAGCAGAAAAGTTAAAACAAATAAATGATCTCTCGCTTCAGTCACTAAATAATTTCTTTTTGTATCGTTCTTATTTGGTACTGAAAAAATTATGTGATATTTTGCAAAAAATTGATCCAAATAGTTTAATTTCATCGAATCGCGAAAACAAAAGCCTGAACCGAGAAATCAATAAGTCATTAAACGAAATTCCGGGATTTTGGAAAAGGAATCAACATTATCTGTTCAACTCAAGTCGGCTTGAATTGTTGTTTCTTATGTTTGAAGCAAAATTGAGAAGTATATTTTTTAATCTTTCAAGTGATATTAAGCTTACAATCGACAATATTTTTGTCAATAATTATATTTCTCTAAACAATTATTTTACTGACTATATTGAAAAAATAAAAGTGAATCCTGCGGAGGCATTCAGTCCCAAAAATTCCTTAGATTTTAATTCGGAAAAATTTGAGAACGAGATAAAAAATATAATCAATTCAGCAAAAGAAGAAATTAATTTATCAAGTGAACTTTTTCCAAAAAATATTGATTTACTTAGCGAAGAATTTGTAAATGATTACACTTCAACTCAATTTCAGCCAATTGAATTAACAAATCTTTCGGTTTCGAGTTTTGTTAAACTTCTAATGAAAAAAAATATTCTTGAGAAAATCGAAAGCTTTTCGACTGAATTGATTGATAAAAATCAAAAATCAAACACATTGGTCGAAGATATTTTGAAATATATTACCCTCTCAAAAAAATCCGGCAACAGCAATGTTTTCACAATCAACGAGGGTTCAAACAAAAATTCATACCTGAATTTTATTCTGGAACAACAGAAAATTCTTGAACAACAAATTTCAGATTCCTTAAATTTCAAATCTAAAATTCTGCAATTATGTGATCAGAGTTTTAACGTCATTGCAGATTCTCTCAACCTATATTCAATTATTAATGGAACTGAAAATAATAAACAACTAACATCCGGTAAGGAAAGAAAAAAATCACATAATATATTTTCTAAACTTTTTAAAAACTTTGGACATCTTTCTACGGATGATTTGAAAAATTCTGATGCAAGTAATTATTTGGGGAAATCTATTTCAAATAAACTCATAAAATTGAACAACGAAGTTTCAGCAAACTCAGAAATCCTTGAGAAACTCCCCTTTTATTACAAACAATTATTTCTGCAAAAGCAATTTTATTTACAGGATTTTTGGGTTGAAAGAAAGAAGGAGGTTTCTGAAGCTATTAACTTCATAAAACAAAAAAAATCAAAACCTTCGGGGGCTTTAATGATACTTGGAGAACACAATTCCGGAAAAACCTTTTTTGCCCAATATATTTCAAAAAAACTTTTCACTGAAACTGATGTTTTCTATATTTCTCCCCCTGCCAGCGGCTCGGTGGATGAATTAGTTTTTAAAGAAAGTGTTGAAAAATCCTTAAAAATCAGTGGTTCATATAATTCGATATTTCAAAATCTTCAGAAAGACAGTATAATAATTATTGATGATATTGAGATGTGGTGGGAAAACAGACCTGATGGTGATAAAGTAATTAAAGCTATTTCCGGATTGATTGAATCCTTTGGAGACAAATGTTGTTTTATTTTAACATCAAACATTTATAGCTTTAGAATAATTGATAAAACCGGTGAGTTAGAAAAACATTTTTCGACTACAATTGAGCTTCTTCCGTTCAAAGCAAAGGAGTTAAAAGAGATAATACTTTCGCGTCATAATTCTGAGAATTTGAAATTTATTTTAAATCGGAAGCCTCAGGAAAAATTCAAGAACCGAACTTACAATAGATTATTCAAGGGATATTTCAAATATTCAAAAGGAAATGTGGGAGTGGCTTTACAAGCCTGGATTGCAAATATTGTCAAATTTGAGAATGAAAGTTTACAAATGAAAAAGCCACAACTCCCGGATTTGTCAGTTATTGATAAACTGAATGAAGATATTTGTGATCTCCTTACTCAATTTATTTTACACAGAAAGCTGACAATCTCGAAACTTCAACGGATTCTCCCGACATCAGAAAATTTAACATATTTACAAATAAATAGTTTAAAAATTTGTGGGATTATTATTGAAAACAATGAGGAAATCTTTGAAATAAATCCGTTTATTTATCCATTCATTGTTGAAAAATTGGCTAAAATGACAAAATTGAAAGTTGCAAAGAAGGGAAAATAACTTGCTTTACTCTGTAAGCTATGCAAATATAGAGAATCTTCGATAATTGAATTAATTGTTAGCTTTGCAGCGAAAATGAAATAAAAAAATTCGTGCAAAATAATAGCAACAGCATACAATCATCTCAACCTGATCTTCTAAATGGAAAGCAATTATATTATAGTTTTCTTGCTGGTGCTCAGCGTATTTTCGATTATCAAAATTATCTAAATAAAATTAATGTATTTCCGGTTGCTGATGCTGACACAGGAACCAATCTTGCATCGACGATGCAATCGATAATTGACACGGCCATTCCTACAAACAATTTGAAGCAAACTGCTACTGCATTAGCCGATGCTGCCCTTGTTGGTGCACGCGGAAATTCAGGTATCATTTTTGCACAATTTTTATATGGTTTTGGCCACGAAATCAAAAATGATGAAAATCTAAGTATCGCTAATTTTTCTATAATCATTAATAAAGCTGTTGAATATGCTTACGAAGCAATTGCGAACCCTGTTGAGGGTACAATGATCACGGTAATTAAAGAGTGGGCAGAAGCAATTAATTCGCTTAAAGATAAAATTGACACTTTTCAAAACCTTATCACCGATTCATATCAAAATGCCAAACAATCTTTATCCGAAACCACACAAAAACTTGAAGTTCTTGCAAAAGCTAATGTTGTTGATGCCGGTGCAAAGGGTTTTGTTGTTTTTTTGGAAGGGATGATAGATTTCTTCAATCATGGGGAAGTTAAAAAAATATTACCTGTTAGAAATATTGTTAAAGCTGAAATGTTTGATTTAATTTCACATGATGAAATCACTTTCAGGTATTGTACAGAGGCTATGGTAATTGATGTCAACATAGATAAAGAAAAGCTTAAATCCCGTATTGAAAGTTTGGGAGATTCCTTAGTAATTGCCGGTTCAAAATCAAAACTTAGAATTCATATTCATACAGATAATCCCGCCGAGTTATTTGAAATCTTATACAAGCACGGAACCATCACCTATCAAAAAGTTGATGATATGGTTATGCAAAATGACATTGTCGAAAAACAAGTTTCAAAAATCGGATTGGTAACAGATTCAACTTCAGACATTCCTCAAGAAATAATTGAGAAGTATCAAATTCATGTGGTTCCTTTATCAGTTCATTTCGGAAGAAATTATTTCCTTGATAGGGCAACTATTACACCCGAGAGTTTCTTCAAACTTTTAAATAAATCAAAAGAATATCCTTCGACAGCACAACCGGCTTATAAAGACTTTTACAACAAATATAATTACCTTTCAACGATTTATGATTCGGTACTTTCAATTCACATAAGTAAAGAAATGAGCGGAACATGGTCAAACAGCAGTAAAGCCGCACATGTTATAGCAAATCAAACAAATAAAATTTTCGACGTAATTAATTCGAAAAGAATTACAGGCGGCCTTGGTTTAATTATTTTGCGGGCAGCAAAAGAAATTGAAAAGGGTGTGTCGCAACAGGAAGTAGCCGGAAAAATTGATGGTTGGATAAAAAAATCCAGGATATTTGTTACTGCAAAAACAATGAAATATATGGTTAAAAGCGGCCGCTTAAACCCTGTTAAAGGAGCATTTGGAAATTTCCTAAATCTGAAGCCCATAATTACAGTCAATGATGGCGGAAAAACCGAGCCTTTGCAAAAGTCATTCGGTGAAAAAGGTTGCATGAAACAACTTGTTAACAGGATTGCGAAACTAACTAATGAAAACGAAGTACTTGATTATACTATTTCACATGTAAACAACCCAACATCAGCAAAATGGTATTCTGAGAAACTTGAAAATATAATAGGTAAAAAACCGACATGGATCAATGAAGCTACACCGGTACTTGGGGTAAATGTCGGGCCGGGTACAATTGCTGTTTCTGTTATGTTGAAATAATTTTGTTTGAAAAAAGCTGACTTTCTTGTCTTTTTTTTTGTTTTTGCACTATTTTTGCCTTCAAGTGTAGAAGTTAAAACAATCTGAAACACTACCGTCACATACTAAAGTTGAAATTTCCAAAACTGAGGAAATAATAGCATTAGCTATTAAAGATTCGGCTTTTATGAATACAATGGATCAAAAAATGGGGGAAAGTTCTCTTTTGAATTATTGCTTTTATCTTTTCTAAAACTGAGTAATCAAAGAGTTTTGACGAATTCTAATTATTAATTATTCCGTCTTTTATTTGTAATTTTCTGTCAGCCATATTAGCAAGGTCTCGATTATGAGTTGCAATAACAAAACTTTGATTAAATTCTTTTCTTAACTTAAAAAATAATTCGTGAAGTTCAACGGCATTTTTTG